>NZ_AKZI01000001.1 GCF_000293785.1 Rhodovulum sp. PH10
GCCTGCCCGTGTTCGGCACGTGACGTTCGCAAGTCGGGCAAGCCCGACTTGCGTGGGTTGCGGGGCGAACGCCGGCCGCGGCGTCGAAAAGCTCACCGATATCGGCATCGCTTTTCTCCTGGCCTCCGGCAGTTCGCGCCGCAACGCAGCCCGCGTCCGAGTTTCCAAACGGGCTCTAACCACCCGGATCTCCCGACGAGCGGTGCTTTTCTTCTCTTCACCTCGCCCCGCTCGGAGCCTCTTTTCATCTCTCCCCGCTCGCGGGGAGAGGTCGACGCGCGAAGCGCGGCGGGTGACGGGCGGCTTCGAGCCGGGCACCTGCGCCATCGCCCTTCCGAGCGAAAAATCCTCGCGGAGACGCAGACATGACCGCCGACGAGGTGATCGCCCTGCTCGGCCTCGTGCCGCACCCCGAGGGCGGGCATTTCCGGGAAACGTTTCGTGACCCGACCGAGGTGGCGCCGGGCCGCGCCGCCTCGACCGCGATCTATTTTCTGCTGGCGAAGGGCGAGCGCTCGCACTGGCACCGGGTCGATGCCGCGGAGGTGTGGCACTGGCACGGCGGCGCGCCGCTGCGGCTGTCGGTCGCCGCCGACCGCGCGACGCCCGAGACCGTGACGCTCGGCCAGAATCTGGCGGCTGGCGAGCGGCCGCAGGCGGTGGTGCCGGCACATGCCTGGCAGGCGGCGGAATCGCTCGGCGACTGGACGCTCGTCGGCTGCACCGTCGCGCCGGGCTTCTCGTTCGAGACCTTCGAGCTCGCCCCGCCCGATTTTGCGCCGTAGCCGAGCGGCCCCAGAGCGGCCCGGCAGCACTTCTCATCCGTTTTGGGCGGCCCCGACCGCCCCACCCGAGCGCGCTCCCACGAGACGCCACCGCGTGCCGACATCCCCCCCCGAGAGGCGTCCGAACAACCTGGACGTCAGGGCAGTAGCGAGGATCGCCACGGCGATCCCGCCCAGGATATCGACGAGGTAGTGGCTGCCGTGCACGGGCGTCGCTACCAACATCAATCCTTCGACCGCCAAGAACAGCCATCTGAGCCAAGGCACGTGCCAGGCGGCGCGTGCGTACAGGACGGCAGATGCCGCATGATAGGAGGGGAACGAGATCAGGCCGACCATCTCCGGACGTGTTCCGTCCGGGGCTCCGGATCTGAGCCATTCGATCGGTGCGAGCATTTTCCCCCCGGTCATCAGCGACAGATGAGGGTGATCAGCTGCCGAGATGTGAAGATGATCGTAAGTGCCGATCGCCGGCAGGATCAGCGCAACGAGCATCGTCACCAGGAGCGCGAGAGCCATTGCAACGATCAACTCGTATAGAGGCGTCGCCTTCTTGCCGCCGGCCAGCACCACCGCCAGCACAAAAGGCTGAAGGAAGATGGAATTGTAGGCCATACGCGCAATGTGGTCGAAACCGGGGTGGCGGTCGAACCAGGCGAGATAGGCCCGCCAGTCGAATCCCAGCAGCGCATCTGCGGTCGCCAGCCAATCATCGACGAAAGGGAAACCGCGGCCGGTATAAAATACTTGGCACGAAGCAGGAAAGCCGCTCAGCATGCCGAGTATGATCAAAGCAATGGAATTACAGAAAGTAGCAATACGCACGTCGTGTCGAACGAATTGGTAGAACAAGCCCACCGGTGCGAACACCGCCGCCAAGCACAGGATCTGCCATGCCACCGACATCGGCCCGAGGGCGACATAAATGAGGAAAACCGACGCGATCGGAAGCGTGACGGCCGCGGCGACACAAAAGGAGCGCGCGCTTTCGGCTACGCACTTGCGCGGGTCGACAAAAGGCATGATCGAAAACCCAACCAAAATTGGCGGACAATATTTTTGCAATGTTTTTATCCAGAGATCATGGCCGCCAATTGCTCACGATCGGTTAACCGAGGAGGCCCCCAGCACCCGTTTTTACAAACTTATAATAGGTTTTACCACGATGCGAAAATTCGCTTGTCGACCCTCGGTCTCGGAACGCTACACGGGGTCCCACGTCGCCGGCAGGATCACCAACACGGCCGGACGATCGGAAAAACGACAAGATAAAATGCGGACACGGAGCACGGTCGATGCCGATGACGGATCGACGAGAGCGTCCCCACTCGTCGCCACCCAAGCAGGAACCCGGAAGCGCGATGACGTCACCGGCTCGCTTGGTCTCCGCGCGCGCCAGGTGATGAACACGAGAGCCGAATGCCGAGGGTTTCAGCTGGAGCCGGAGGGGCGCCGAGCACACCGATATCATCGCCGGGCCGGCCGCAGGCCCGCCACCCGGTGATCCATCGAATCGAAAAGAAAGACGTTCTTCGATCTCGACGGATGCGCGGGCCGAAGCCCGCGCATCCTCGATTCATGCATCCGACGCGATGTGTGCGATCCATGGTGCACACGGAGCCCGCCGATGCTTGCTCAGTCTACGCTCCCGCCACCTTTCGCGGCCCGGCAGCGCCGGCCCGCCCGCGGGCAGAGCGAAACTCAATCGCCCTCGAACTGCACCAGCGTGCGCACCGGCACGTCGAGCCGGCGCAACTTGTCGGCGCCGCCGAGGTCGGGCAGGTCGATGATAAAGCAGGCGGCCAAGACTTCCGCGCCGAGCTGGCGCAGGAGCTTCACCGCGCCTTCCGCGGTGCCGCCGGTGGCGATCAGATCGTCGACCAGCACCACCCGCTCGTGCGCCTGCACGGCGTCGGCGTGCATCTCCATCTCGTCGAGGCCGTATTCCAGCGAATAGGCGATGCTCACCCGCTTGTGCGGCAGCTTGCCCTTCTTGCGGATCGGCACGAAGCCGGCCGACACCTGATGCGCCACCGCCCCGCCGATGATGAAGCCGCGCGCCTCGATGCCGGCGACCTTGTCGATCTTCATGCCGGCCCAGGGCTGGACCAGCTCGTCGATCGCGCGGCGGAAGGCCCGCGGGTCGCCGAGCAGGGTGGTGATGTCGTGAAACAGGATGCCGGGCTTCGGATAATCCGGAATCGAGCGGATCGACGCCTTGAGGTCGTTCTCGAGAGCGGGACTGATCATCGTCTTGCAATCTGAAGGGGGTGGGACTCGGGGACCGGTGGAGACACGGGACCTATCGGACACGGGACTTGTCGGGACACGGGACTTGCAGGGCGGCTCACTGTGGCGAACCATGGCGCGGAGCACAACCGGAGAGCCGCCATGGACGAAACCTCGCAAAAGATCGTCGTCGTCGATCTTCGCATCCCCTTTTTTCGACTGGTGCTGTTCCTCGTCAAGCTCAGCCTGGCGGCGATTCCGGCCGCGATCATTCTGGGGCTGATCGGCTTCGCGGTGTCGGCGATCCTCGCCACTCTGTTCGGCGGGCACATGGACGTCATGATGCGGCGCTGGAACATGTGAGCGGATGCGCCGGCCGCCCGTGCGGCCGGTCCCTTGCGGCCTCACCAATACGCCCGCATCAGCTCGCGTGCAAAGGTCGGCTCGCGGATCGTGCCGCGCGGGGCGAAGCCGGTGATGTGAGGCTTGATGTCGAGCACCGGCGTGCCGGCGACCGCGTCGAGCCCGCGCACCCGCAGCCGCAGACCGTCGACCGCGACCAGCGCGCAGGTGGTGACGCCGATCCGGTTCGGCCGCGAGCGGGCCGGCTGGGCGAGGATGCCGACCCGCGGCCAGTCGGTGCGCTCGCGCGGGTGGCGGGCGCCGCGCTCCACCGCCTCCTCGGACACGAGGTGCATGTGGAACACCACCGTGACGTGGCTGAAGGAGGAGAGGCCGAGCGTCGCCTCCGGGCTCAGCTGCGCCGGATCGAGCACAATCTCCGCCTCGACGGCATCCCAGCCGTCGTCGGTCGGCTCGGCGCGCCCGCCCAAAACTTCGCCGATCGGCTCGAGAACGATCGCCATGCTTCCCCTACCCTCTTCATGCGCGTTCCTGCACCTCTCCCCGCAGTGCGGGGAGCGGGAGAACCGGCCCGATCCGCCTCACGCCCCGTTTCGCGGGGGCGAGGGAGAGCGGGCTCACCCGTTCAAGACCCGTCCGGCGACCGCATCGAGCTTCTTCAGCAGCGCCGGGTCGCGCGCCTCGGGGGCGGTGATCAGGGCATTGTCGAGCGCGCGGTCGGAGCCGTTCGGGCACGCCTCGTGCTCGCGGGGGAAATCGCGCGCCAGCCTCGCGACCAGCCGCTTCGCCTTCTCGGCGTTGCCGGTGAGGACCGTGACGATGTCCTGCACGGTGACGGCATCGTGGTCGGGGTGCCAGCAGTCGAAGTCGGTCACCATCGCCACCGTCGCGTAGCAAATCTCCGCCTCGCGGGCGAGCTTGGCCTCCGGCAGGTTGGTCATGCCGATCACCGAATAGCCCGCCTGCTTGTAGGTGATGCTCTCGGCGTAGCTCGAGAATTGAGGGCCCTCAATGCACACGTAGGTGCCGTCGCGCACCACCGTGATGTCTTCCGCCATCGCCGCCTCGGCGAGATGGATGCGCAGCCGCGGCGAGACGGGGTGCGCCATCGACACGTGCGCCACGCACCCGGTGCCGAAGAACGAGGTGGCGCGGGCAAAAGTGCGGTCGACGAACTGGTCGACCAGCACGAAGGTGCCGGGCGGCAGCTCCTCCTTGAACGAGCCGCAGGCCGACAGCGACACCAGGTCGGTGACGCCGACGCGCTTCATCGCGTCGATGTTCGCGCGATAATTGATGTCGGTCGGCGACAGGCGGTGGCCCTTGTCGTGGCGCGACAGGAAGACGATCGGCAGCCCGGCGATCTCGCCCATCAGGAGCGGCCCGGAGGTCTCGCCCCACGGGCTCTCGACCCGCTTCTCGACCACCTTCTCCAATCCCGGCAGATCGTAAATGCCCGACCCGCCGATGATGCCCAGAACCGATTTGGCCATAATCGCCTCGATGTCTCGCGTCAGTGAACCCGGAACAGTGAACCGATCGGAACAGTAACTTGCATCGCTGTGCGCAATCGCTCATCCCCTCGGCGAGCGTCGCCCCTCGGGCGCCGTCCGGCCGGCGGGAATGCGCCCGCGGTTTTGGACGATGGCGCGGCGGCGGGTCAACGTGATTCGGCGGCCGGGCAGCGCCGCGCGAGAAAAGGACGAAGGCGGATGGCCACGACGGACAAGAGCGGCAAGGACGCGAGCACGGCGGCGGCCGCAGCGGCAGCGAGCACGGCGGCGACGGCCGCGGCGAAGCGGACGCTGGCGGAGATTTCGGGCGACGTCGTGCTGGTGGGCGCGGGCAAGATGGGCGGCGCGCTGCTCGACGGCTGGCTGGCGCTCGGGGTCGATCCGGGGCGGATCGCGGTGATCGAGCCCAAACCCTCGCCCGAGATGGCGGCGCAGGCGATCTCCGGGCTCCGCCTCAACCCCGATCCGGCGCGGCTGAAGCCCGCCGCGGTGGTCTTGGCGGTGAAGCCGCAGGTGGCGCCCGACGCGCTGCCGCCGCTCGCCGGCCTCGCCCGCGAGGGGACGGTGGTGATCTCGATCATGGCCGGCCGCCCGCTCGCCTATCTCGCGAGCGTGTTCGGCGAAAAATCCTCCGCCGTGCGGGCGATGCCCAACACGCCGGCGGCGATCGGCCGCGGCATGATCGTGGCGGTGCCGAACCCGCACGTCTCGGCCGGCCAGCACGCGCTCGCCAACGCGCTCCTGTCGGCGACCGGCAAGGTCGAGTGGGTCGAGGACGAGGGCTTGATCGACGCGGTGACCGCCGTGTCGGGCTCGGGCCCGGCCTATGTCTTCCTGCTGGTGGAGAGCCTCGCGCGCGCCGGCATCGCCGCCGGCCTGCCGCCCGCCCTGTCGCAGAAGATCGCGCGCGAGACGGTCGCGGGCTCGGGCGCGCTCCTCGCGCAGTCGCCGCTCGACGCCGCGACCTTGCGCAAGAACGTCACCTCGCCCGGCGGCACCACCGCCGCGGCGCTCGACGTCTTGATGGCGCCGGACGCGCTCGACCCCTTGATGGAGAAGGCGATCGCCGCCGCCACGAAACGCTCGCGCGAGCTCGCCGGCTGACCGCCGGCTGCGCTTCGTATTCCCTCGGCGCCGCCCGGCAGTCCGCGAAAGAAGGCCGGGCGTGCGGACCTCCCCCGAACCGCAACCGAGGACGACCATGCGTCTTCTCTCGACGACCCTCGTCGCGCTGGTGATCGCCACCGGCACCGCCTTCGCGCAGATGCCGGCCCATGCGCCGGCGACCGATCCGAGCACCGGTCCGATCAGGGCCGAGGCGGTGACCGCCCGCCACGGCATGGTGGTGAGCCAGGAGGCGCAGGCGAGCAAAATCGGCGCCGACGTGCTCGCCCGTGGCGGCAATGCGGTCGATGCGGCGGTCGCCACCGCCTTCGCGCTCGCCGTGACGCTGCCGCGGGCCGGCAATCTCGGCGGCGGCGGTTTTTTGGTGCTGCACCGGGCGGACGGCAAGAACACCACCATCGATTTCCGCGAGAGCGCGCCGGCGGCGGCGACCGCCGACATGTTTCTCGATGCCGCCGGCAATGCCGATCCGGAAAAATCGCGGTCGGGCGCGCTCGGCATCGGCGTGCCGGGCAGCGTCGCCGGGCTCGCGCTCGCGCACGAGCGCTACGGCTCGGGGCGCTTCTCGCTCGCGGAGCTCATCGCGCCGGCGGAAAAGCTCGCCCGCGAAGGCGTGAGGGTCGAAGGCGATCTGCTCGATTCGCTGCTCCTGCTGGCGCCGCGCCTCGCCCGCTTTCCGGCGTCGAGAAGGATTTTTCTGAAGGCGGACGGCAGCGCGCCGGCCGAGGGCGAAAAGCTGGTGCAGACCGACCTCGCCGACACGCTGGCGGCGATCGCCAAGAACGGACCAACCGCCTTTTACGAGGGGCCGATCGCGGACAAGATCGCGAATGCCGTACAGGCGGCGGGCGGCCGCATCACCACCGCCGACCTGGAAGCGTATCGCGCGGTCGAGCGTGAACCGGTCGTCGGCACGTATCGCGGGCACGAGGTGATCTCGATGGCGCCGCCCTCCTCCGGCGGCGTCCATCTGATCGAGATGCTGAACATTTTGGAGGGCTTCGACCTCGCCGCGCTGGGCGCCGGGTCGCCGAAGGCGCTGCATCTCGAGATCGAGGCGATGAAGCGCGCTTATGCCGACCGCGCCGCCTTTCTCGGCGATCCCGCCCGCACCGACCTGCCGCTCGAAAAGCTGATCTCGAAGAGCTACGCCGCCTCCCTCCGCAAGGACATCGACCCGGACCACGCGACGCCGGCGGAAAAAATCAGGCCGGACAGCCCGGCGCTCGGCGGCGCCGCGCACGACACGACGCATCTCTCGGTGGTCGATCGCGGCGGCAACGCGGTGGCGCTGACGACCTCGCTCAACTTCAATTACGGGGTCGGGATGGTGGCGGAAGGCACCGGCGTGCTGCTCAACAACACGCTCGACGATTTCTCCGCAAAGCCCGGCGCGCCGAACGCATTCGGGCTGATCGGTGGCCCGGCCAACGCGCCGGGGCCGGACAAGCGGCCGCTCTCCTCGATGACGCCGGCCGTGGTGCTCGACGCCGGCAAGCCCGTGCTGGTGACCGGCGCGCCGGGCGGCAGCCGAATCATCTCCACCGTCCTGCAGGTGATCGTGAACCGGCTCGCCTTCGGCCTTTCACCGGCCGAGGCGGTCGCAGAACCGCGGGTGCATCACCAGTGGCGGCCGGACGTGGTGCTGGCCGAGCGCACGCTGCCGGCGGCGACCGTCGAGGCGCTGCGGGCGATGGGCCACCCGGTGCGGATGGCCTCGACCTTCGGTGCGGCCCACACGATCGCGGTCGGCCCGGACGGCAGCCTGGTCGGGGTCGCCGACCAGCGCTCGCGCGGCGCGTTCGCGGCGGGATTTTAGAACGATCCGAGAGCAGGACGCGGTGGGGCGGGTCGGGCGACCGAGCCGTCGCCACCGACGTCATCGCCCCGCGCCGATCGGCACCGGATGTAATTCGAACGGCGGTGCGCCGTCTCGGCGCATCCCGTCACGTCGCGAATCGAACAGTGCGGACGAATCGGGTCAGGAGACCTTGCGGCGGGCCTCGATCAGGCGACCGAGCTCGCGCCGGGCGCGGCCATGGCCGGGCGGGCGGGCGTTGACGCGGATCGACGAGGCGCTGCGATAGTCGGGAACGAACAGAGGTGCGGTCTTGGATCGGCCGGCAGGCGGCGTCTGCGGCGAGCTGAAAACAGGAAGGGAGCGCGATAAAAGCGGCAACATCACCTTCACCCGAAAATACGCCGGCCAGCCGTGATGACGACGTGCCGAAAAAAAAACTGGAGCGGGCGAAGGGATTCGAACCCTCGACCCCAACCTTGGCAAGGTTGTGCTCTACCCCTGAGCTACACCCGCATCCCGTGGCGGCACGTCCGCCGCGGCCGCATTCCTACTCAAAGCCGGGGCGATTGGCAACCTCCGTCCGACACCGAAAATCAACAAACCTGATGTGCGCACCGACACTGCCGGAAATGCTTGCTTTTCGGGCCTTGACGAGGGCAGGCGAGCCGGTTGCACTGCCTCGTGGCGGCCCCGAAAGCCGCCGCATCAGACTTTTTTCCAATGCCGTGATCAGCATGCCCGCCACGCCCGACGATCTGTTCGCCTTTCTCGACCGCCTCTCCGTCGTCCACCAGACAGTGCGGCATCCGCCGCTGTTCACGGTGGAGGACTCACGCGCGCTTCGAGGCGAGATTCCAGGCGGGCACACGAAAAACTTGTTTCTGAAGGACAAACGCGGCACCCTCTTCCTGGTGACGGCGCCGGAGGACGCGGCGATCGATCTGAAAGGGTTGCACCGTCTGCTCGACGCCGGGCGCTTCTCGTTCGGCTCGGCCGAGCTGATGCAGGAGGTGCTGGGCATCACGCCCGGCGCGGTGACGCCGTTCGCCGCCATCAACGACACCGCCGGACGCGTGACGGTGGTGATCGACGAGGCGTTGCTCGTGCACGAGACGATCAACTGCCATCCGCTGGTCAACACCATGACCACCTCGATCGGCCGCGACGATCTGCTGCGGTTCCTGCGCGCCACCGGCCACGAGCCGCGCATCGCCGCGGTCTCCGAACCGGCCGCCGACGCATCCTCCGATCCGCCCACGGATGCGCCCACCGGCCCGGCTGCCGGCGCGCCGGCATGACGCGGCGCACGACGACGCGATTGCATTGAGTTCCGCGCTCCCCCATGTAACGCACCAGGAAACGGGCCAGGAGGGGCGCTGCGGTGCCCCGGTGAAGGGATTTCCCATGCTACAGGACGGCGGAGCGGCGGTGGCCGCGGACGGGCTCATCAAGGACACCACCACGCAAACCTTCGTGCGCGACGTGATCGACGAATCGCGCCGCCAGCCGGTGCTGGTCGATTTCTGGGCGCCGTGGTGCCAGCCCTGCAAGCAGCTCGGCCCCATCCTCGAGAAGGCGGTCAGGGCGGCCAAGGGCAAGGTGAAGCTCGTCAAGATGAACATCGACGATCACCCCACCATCCCGACCCAGATGGGCATCCAGTCGATTCCGGCGGTGATCGCCTTCGCCGACGGCCAGCCGGCCGACGGCTTCATGGGCGCGCTGCCGGAGAGCCAGGTGAACGCCTTCCTCGAGCGGCTGACCAAGGGCAAGGTCGGCGGCGAGGAGCAGGACGCGCTGGAGGCGGCCGACGCCGCGCTGGTCGACGGCGACCCGGCGAGCGCCGCCCAGATCTATGCCGAGGTTCTGGCGCAGAACCCGGAGAGCGTCCACGCGCTCGCCGGCCTCGCCCGCTGCTATGTCGAGACCGGCGCGCTCGACCGGGCCAAGCAGACGCTGGCGATGGTGCCGGCCTCCAAGAGCAACGAGGCGCCGGTCGCCGCCGCCCGCGCCGCCCTCGAGGTCGCCGAGCAGGCCGCCTCGCTCGGGCCGATCGCCGAGCTCGAGGCCAAGGTCGCTGCCGACCCGCTCGACTTCCAGGCGCGCTACGACCTCGCCCTCGCGCTCGCCGCCAAGGACCGCAAAATCGAAGCGGTCGAGCACCTGCTCGAGATCGTCCGGCGCGACCGCGCCTGGAACGAGGACGGCGCCCGCAAGCAGCTCGTGCTGTTCTTCGAGGCGTGGGGGGCGACCGACGAGGCGACCATTCTCGGCCGCCGCCGGCTGTCCTCGATCCTGTTCGCCTGAGCGCTCCGTGGCGTGGCGTCGGGGAGGCATCGCATGCCGATGAACGTGACGTATCGGGGTCCTTCGGAGCTGCCCGCGACGGTACCGGTGTTTCCGCTGCCGGGGGCGCTGCTCCTGCCGCGCGGGCAGATGCCGCTCAACATCTTCGAGCCGCGCTACCTCGCGATGGTCGACGACGCGCTGCGCGGCAACCGGCTGATCGGCATGATCCAGCCCGACACCGCGCATCCCGGCCCGGAGGACAAGCCGAATCTCTACCGGGTCGGCTGCGTCGGCCGCATCACCCAGTTCGCCGAGACCGGCGACGGGCGCTATCTCCTGCAGCTCACCGGCGTCGCCCGCTTCCGCATCGAGCAGGAGCTCGCGGTCGACACCGCCTACCGCCAGTGCCTGGTCGACTACACGCCGTTCTCCGACGACTTCGTCGCCCGCAAGGGCGAGAAGGAGGTCGACCGCGACGAGCTTCTGTCGGCGCTGCGCGACTTTCTCCGTGCCAACGATTTGAAGGCCGACTGGGACGGCATCGAGGCGGCGCCCAACGAGGCGCTGGTCAATGCACTGGCGATGATGTCGCCCTACGGCCCGGCGGAGAAGCAGGCGCTGCTGGAAGCCCCGGACCTGAAAACCCGGGCGGAAATCCTGATCGCCGTCACCAAGATCGAGCTCGCCAAGAGCCGCACCCCCGGCGACCCGCCGCTGCAGTGACGGCACGGCCGGACGGCCGCCCGCGAAAGGCCCGGCAAAAGCCCGGCATTGCCGCGGCCGGCCCCCCCGGCTATGGTCGCCGCCGGCCGCGCCGCGGCCGATCCCGTCAACCGGACATGATTGTCGATGACCTCGCCCACCACCCGTGCGGCCGGACCGGTCGATCCGAAGCTCCTCGAGATTCTGGTCTGCCCGCTCACCAAGGGTCCGCTCGAATACGACGCCGAGCGCCAGGAGCTGATCTCGCGCGGCGCCAAGCTCGCCTACCCGATCCGCGACGGCATCCCGATCATGCTGGTCGACGAGGCGCGCCGGCTCGGCTGATCCGGCCGCCCGCGGCCCTGCCGCCACGATGCGCCTCGCCACGATGCGCCTCGCCACGATGCGCCTCGCCACGATACGCCTCGCCACGCCGTCGAGCCGAAAGCACGAAAAGAAACGGAGAGCCGCGATGAAGATCTGGGGCCGCAACACCTCGTCCAACGTCCAGAAGGTGATGTGGGCGGTCGGTGAGCTCGGGCTCGCGCACGAGCGGATCGATCTCGCCGGCCGGTTCGGCGGCAACCGCGAGCCGGCCTATCTGGCGAAGAACCCCAACGGGCTGGTGCCGACCATCGAGACCGACGACGGCTTCGTGATGTGGGAATCGAACGCGATCGTGCGGTTCCTCGCCGCCGCCCACGGCGAAGGCTCGATCCTGCCGGCCGACCTCCACGCCCGCGCCCGCGCCGACCAGTGGATGGACTGGCAGGTCACGAAGTTCGCGCCGGCGATCACCCCGGTCTTCTTCGGGCTGGTGCGCACGCCGCCGGAGAAGCGCGACGAGGCGGTGATCGCCGAGGGCAAGGCGAAGTGCATCGAGGCGATGACCATCCTCGACGCCGCCTTGTGCAACAGCACCTATGTCGCCGGCAGCGCCTTCTCGTTCGGCGACATCCCGCTCGGCGTCAATGTCCGCCGCTTCCTCGAGCTGGTGACCGACCGGCCGCCGCTGCCGAACCTCGAGCGGTGGTTCTCGGCGATCTCGGCCCGGCCGGCGTTCCGCGAGCACGTCGCGTCGATCCCGCTGTCGTGACGGCGGGCCGGCCTGCCGGGAGGGCCACGTGCAGCGCATCACCATCACGATCGACGACGACCTCCTGACCGCGCTCGACGACCTGTGCGCCCGGCGTGGCTATCAGACCCGTTCGGAGGCGATCCGCGACATCGTGCGCGACGCGCAGGCGAGCGAGCGCACCGAGAACGCCCCCGACGCGCCGTGCTGCGCGGCGCTCACTTACGTCTACGAGCACGAGACCCGCGACCTCGCGCGCCGGCTCACCACCAGCCAGCACGACCATCACGACCTGTCGATCGCGACGCTGCACGTGCATCTGACGCACGACGACTGCCTGGAGATCGCGGTGCTGCGCGGCACCGTGCGCTCGGTGCGCGATTTCGCCGACAGCGTGACGACCCAGCGCGGCGTCAAGCACGGCAATCTGTACATCGTGCCGGCGAGCGAGTCCGGCGAGGCCCATTCCCACGCACCGGGACATGCGCACGCGCACGGCCACTCGCACGCGCCGCACGCAGACGACCATCACGACGTCTCGGAGGGGCCGCAGCACGAGACGTCCGACGAGATCACGCCCCACGACGACGAGCACTGACGCGTCGCCGGCGCTCCGGGAAGACCAGCGCGCGGCGAGTGCATCAAATTCGCCCCTCGTGCCGAAGAGCGGCCGCAGGTGCCGCTCGCGCGCCTCTGCCCACCCGACCGGCCACGGCTCGCGTCCCTCACCGGCTGGCGCGCTCGAACTGCCGCAAAAACTCGTTGCCGCGGGCGACCGCGGCGTCGAGCGCGGCCTTGGCCGTCTTGCCGCCGGCGAGCGCGGCCTCCATCTCCTCCTCGATCACGTCGCGCACCAGGATGAACGAGCCGAGCCGCAGCGCGCGTGAATTGTCGGTCGGCGGATTGAGCGTCACCTCGCGGATGGCGAGCTCGGCGTCCGGATGCTCCTCGTAAAATCCTTGCGCGCGGCTCGCCTCGTAGGCGGCGCGGGTGATCGGCAGATAGCCCGTCTCGCGGTGCCAGGCCGACTGGATGTCCGGCCGGCCGAGCCAGGCGAAGAAGCGGGCGACGCCGCGATACTCCTCGTCCGGCCGGCCGCGCAGCACCCACAGGCTGGCGCCGCCGATCATGGTGTTCCGGGGCGCCGCCGGCACGTCCGGCCAGTAGGGCAGCATGCCGTAGCCGATCTCGAAGCGGGCATTGGCGCGGACGTCGGCGGCGAGCGCCGAGGAGCCGATGAAGATGCCGCACACGCCGTTCGGAAACATCGGCTCGGCCGTGGTGCCGCGTCCGCCATAGCGAAAAATGCCGCGCTGCTGCCAGCTCGCCAGCGCCGTAAGGTGGCGCTCGAGCAGCGGATTGCTCAGCGTCAGCTCGGCGTCGAGGCCGCGCAGCCCGTTGGCGCGGGTGGCGATCGGCAGGTCGTGATAGGCGGAGAAATTCTCCACGTTCACCCAGGACGGCCAGTGGGTGGAAAAGCCCGCCTGCATGCCGGACACCTGCAGCCGCGCCGCGGCTTTTTCCAGCTCCGGCCACGTTTTCGGCGGCGCCTTGGGGTCGAGCCCGGCGGCACGGAAGCGGGTCTTGTTGTAGTAGAGGATCGGCGTCGAGGCGTTGAACGGATAGGACAGGAGCTTGCCGTCCATGTCCGAGTAGAAGCCGGCCACCGCCGGCACGATCGCCGAGGCGTCGAACGGCTCGCCGGCGTCGTGCATCAGCTCGTCGACCGGGCAGATCGCCCCCTTGGCCGCCATCATGGTGGCGGTGCCGATCTCGTTGACCTGGACGATCGCCGGATGGGCGCCGCTGCGCACCGCAAAAATCGCCGCGGTGACGGTCTCGGTGTAGCTGCCCTTGTAGACCGGCACCACGCGGTACTCGCCCTGAGCGGCGTTGAAGCCGGCGACCACCCGCTCGAGCGCGCGGCCGAGCTCGCCCGACATTGCGTGCCAGAACCGGATCTCTCGCAGGGTTCCCGGCGATCCGCTCCCCTTGCCCCCCGCCGGCCCGACCATCGCCGGATGGGCCGGCCCCGGCGCCGGGCCGTCGGCCGCGACCGAGAGACCGGCAGCACCGAGCCCCCCCGCCCCCACCGCGGTGGCGGCGAGCCCCGCCAGCACCGCCCGCCGGCCGATCTTTCCCGCCTCGTCCGGCAGGGCGACGGACGCGGCGGAGGCGGCGGTGGGATCATCGGGACCGGTCGGCACGCTCATGCGCTGCTCCATCCACGGATTCAGGTACCTTGCTACCGATTCCGGCGTGCCGGATGGTAGCGCGACCATCCTTTCGCTAAATTCGCGGGATCACCTCGGCTTTCCCTCGTGCCTACAAGGCGGTGCAATTTTGTCGCCAGCATGGATCGCCCGCGCGCTCGTCCGGTCTCGCCGGCGGCCGGCCACCCCGACCTCCGTCCCGACGGCGGGCCGGCCCGGCGGGCGCGTGGCCGGTCGGGCGGTGCCGTGACGCCGGCCGACTCCGCCATGCTCGAGCCATCCGGGCGGCCGACGCCCGCGGCCGCCGCGACCGCGCCCCGAAAACCGCGCCGGCTCGACCCCGAGCGGCTGGTGCGGGTGCTGCCGATTCGCTGGCGCATCCTGTCGATCGCGGTGCTCAACACCGCCGTGGTGGTGATCCTCGCCGGGCTGATCTGGAACGGCGCCAACGCCCTCTCGCGCGCCTGGGACGAGGTGCGGCAGGTGCGCGAATCGGATGCCCTGCTGGTGCTGCTCGAGGGCGAGTCCGGGCGGCTGCAAAATCTCATTCATCGCTACATCAACGAGCCGAGCCCGCAAATCCTCGCGGAAATCCTTCTGGTGCGCGAGGCGGTGCTCGGCACGCTGCGCACCCGAAAGCCGGCCGACCCGATGTTCGCCGGCGCGATGGACGGGCTCGCCGGGGTGACCGAGCGCTTCATCGCCGGGTTCGGCGACCTGCGCACGGTGCAGGCCTCGATCAACCGCACCTACGAGGAGGAGGTGCTGCACCCGGCCAAGCAGATGGCGACGCTCTATGCGACGATGGAGGCGATCGCCGGGCCGCACGACGCGCCGATCTGGGCCCCGCTCGCCCGCTCGCGCGAAGCCTTCACCGCGAGCGTGGTGGCCGCCAACGCCTATTATCTCTCGCTCGCCACCGCCGCCGCCGCCGAGGCGAGCCGCGGCCTGGAGACGGTGGAGAACACCATCCCGCTGATGGCGGCGATCGCCGACACCGACCGCGAGCGCGAAACCCTGGACGCGCTCGGCCGGCGCGCCGCCGCGCTGCGCAAGGGGCTCGCGACGCTGTCCGAGCAGTTCTCCGCCCGCACCCAGCTGCTGCGCACCGCGATCGACGGCAACCAGGCCGAGATGATCTCCACCATCGACGGGCTGCAGAAGGAGATGCGCCGCCGCGAGAACCGCGCCCAGGCGAGCCTCGAGCGCACGCTCGCCGCCACCTACCGCACCGTCGCGCTGGTGGCGACCAGCTTCCTGTTCGCCATCCTGATCGGCGCCTGGGTGGTGACCCGCTCGATCCGCAATCCGCTGCGCGAGCTGATGGCGGCGATGCACGCGATCGTCGCCGGGCAGTACGGCCGGGTGATCCGCTCCACCGAGGAGCGCGACGAGATCGGCGAGATGGCGCGCGCGGTCGAGGTGTTTCGCGAGAACGCGATCGCCAAGCGGCAGGCCGAGAACGACCTCCGCGCCGCCAAGGACAACGCCGAGACCGCGCTCGCCGAGCTGCGCGAGGCGCAGGAGAGCCTGGTCGACGCCGAGAAGCTCGCCGCGCTCGGCAGCCTGGTCGCCGGCGTCGCGCACGAGGTCAACAATCCGGTCGGCATATCGCTCACCGTCGCCTCCAGCCTCGAGCGGCGCTGCGAGACGTTTTCCCAGGAGATCGGCGCCGGGCCGCTCAAGCGCTCGAAGCTCGACGAGTTCGTCGCCGCCACCCGCGACGCCGCCCGCCAGCTGGTCGGCAACCTGCACCGCGCCGGCGAGCTCATTCAGTCGTTCAAGCAGGTCGCGGTCGACCGCAGCCATGCCGAGCCGCGGGAGTTCGACCTCGCCGAGGCGACCGAGCAGATCGCCGCGAGCGTCCGCCCGGTGCTGCGCAAGGCGCAGGTCGTGCTGCATCTCGAGGTGCCGCCGGGCATCGTGATGGAGAGCGATCCGGGCTCCTACGGCCAGGTGCTGACGAATCTCTTCCTCAACGCGATGTCGCACGCCTTTCCGGACGGCCGCCCCGGCACCATCGACGTGATGGCGCGCCCGCTCGGCGCCGGCAACGTGGAGATCACCGTCGAGGACGACGGCGTCGGCATGGCCGAGGAGGTGCGCCGCCGCGCCTTCGAGCCGTTCTTCACCACCCGCCGCGGCCAGGGCGGCACCGGGCTCGGCCTGCACATCATCCACGGCCTGGTGACCCGCAGCCTCGGCGGCCGGCTGTCGCTCGAATCGGCGCCGTCGCACGGCACCGTCTTCCGCATGGTTCTCCCCCGCAAGCTGCCGCGCACGGCCGACGCCACCGTCGCGGAGAAAGCCACGGACGCCTCCTATGGTTGAGCTCGACGACATCGTCGACCTGATCGACGACACCGCCGATCCGGTCGCAGCCGACCTCGCGCCGCGCTGGACCATCCTGGTGGTCGACGACGATCCCGCCGTCCACGAGGGCACCCGCTTCGCGCTCGCCGACTACGAGCTGAACGGCCGCGGGCTCGACATCCTCTCGGCCTATTCGGCAGTCGAAGGACGCGCGGCGCTGATCGCGCATCCGGAGATCGCGGTGGTGCTGCTCGACGTGATCATGGAGACCGAGACCGCCGGTCTCGATCTGGTCGACGTGATCCGCACCGAGCTGAAGAACGAGACGGTGCGCATCGTGCTGCGCACCGGCCAGCCCGGCCAGGCGCCGGAGCGGCGCATCATCGTCGATTACGACATCAACGACTACAAGGCGAAGACCGAGCTGACGGCCGACAAGCTGTTCACCTCGCTCACCGCGGCGCTGCGCGCTCATCAGCAATTGCAACGCATGAACGAGACGCGGCGCGGCCTCGAGATCATCGTCGACGCGGCCTCCACGCTGTACGACTTCAAGTCGATCCAGAGGCTCGCGGAAGGCGTGCTGGTGCAGCTCGCCTCGCTGCTCGCGGTCGAGTGCGACGGCATCCTGTTCGCCCACGACGGTGGCGACGAGCGGCTGGTGTCGGTGGTGGCGGCGGCCGGCTGCTATCGCCACCATCTCGGCGCGACCGGCACCGACGGGCTCGATCCCGATCTCGCCCGGCTGATCGACCAGACGTTCGAGGAGCGGCACCACTGCTTCGGCCCGCGCTGGTCGGTGCTGTACGTTCGCACCGGCAGCGACCGCGAGATCGCCGTGGTCTTGCAGGTGACACGCCCGCTGTCCGACACCGACCGCACGTTGGTGGAGATCTTCACCGGAAAACTGTCGATCGCCTTCGACAACGTGATCCTCTACGAGAAGCTGCAGGAGGCGAACAGCCGGCTCGAGCAGCGCGTCGAGCAGCGCACCCGCGAGCTGACCTCGGCCAACCGCCGCCTCGCCGCGCAGTGGTCCAGGCTGCAACGGGCCAATTCCTTCAAGACGGAGGTTCTCTCCACCGTCGCGCACGACCTGAGAAACCCGCTGTCGGTGATCACCGGGCGCGCCGAAATCCTCGAGCGCATGCTCGCCGATCCCGCCATGAAGACCGACGCGGCGACCACCCAGATCGGCCACATCCACGCCGCGGTCGACCGCCTCTCGGAGATGGTGGAAAGCCTGATCGCCGACGCCATGGCCGACGCGCTCGACATCACCATCCGCCGCGAGCCGGCCGACCTCGCCGCCGTCGTGCGCGAGGTGGTGGAGGCGAACCAGCCGCTCGCCGCCAAGAAGCAGCAGGAGATCGTCGTCGACGCACCGAAGTCGCTGGCGATCGCCTGCGACCACGACCGCATCCGCGAGGCGATCGACAACCTTCTCAGCAACGCCATCAAGTACAGCGCGATCGGCGGCGAGGTGACGGTGACGCTGGCGGCGACGGCGGAGGGCGCGCGGATCGCCGTCACCGACGCCGGCCCCGGCATGTCGGAGCAGGATCTCTCACGCCTGTTCGGCCGCTTCCAGCGGCTGTCGGCGCGACCGACCGGCGGCGAGAGCTCGACCGGGCTCGGCCTGTCGATCGTCAAGCGGATCGTCGATCTGCACGGCGGCACCGTCTCTGCCGAAAGCCCCGGCCTCGGTCACGGCTCGACCTTCGTGCTGACGCTGCCGGCCCGCACCGCCGAGCCCGCCGCGACGGGCTGACGGCGCCATCGGCGACGACCGGCCGCAACGACCTGCCGGCCGCCGGACGAAGCCGCCGGTCACCCGGCGTTCTGCTCGAGATGCTGGCGGAGATCGTCGATCGAGGCGAAGCGCAGCACGCCCTGCTCGAACTCGGCGTCGATCGAGCCGTCGGTGTAGAGCGTGTAGCGCATCCCGTCGATCTCGCCGGACTTGAGCACCTGCACGGTCTCCTCGGCCGCCGGCGTCTCGCGCGACGGTTCTTGGCGCGACGACTCGCTGCGAGGCGGCTCGAACCGAGACGGCTCGCTGCGGGAAAACTCGTTGCGGGAATACTCGTTGCGGGGAAACCGCGGCGGCGGCGCAAAGCCGCGCTCGGGCGGCGGCGGCTCGTCGTCACGCGGCGCCTCGGCGTCCGGGCTCACCGTCTGGCGGCGCCGGGTCCAGGCGAAGAAGCGCTTGCGCTCGCTGCCGGACAAAGGCTCGCCGAGCGGGTCGCGCTCCCACGCGGCCGGCCCCCCGCCCGTGTCGCGGCCCTCGTCGCGTGCCCGCTCGTCGCGATCGCCGGCGTACGGGCGGCGCGTCTCCTCGGCGCCCGCCGGCGCCCCGAATGTCGGCGGCTCGACTCGCGGCGGGGACATCGACGGGGCAGGCATCGACGGAGCGGACATCGACGGAGCGGGCGACGACGGTGGTGGCGCCACCACCGGCGGACGATAGCCGGCCGGCGACTCGGAGGCGGCGGGATCGAAGCCCGGTGTGCGGCGCAGCGGCGGCGGGGTCGGTGGCGCCTTGAGCGGCGGCTGCGGCGGCAGCGGCGCCGAAGCCGACGCGGGCGAGGCGGAGTCCGGGCGGTCGAACATGCCGACCCGCGGCAGCGACGGCGACGCCCGCAGCCGCTCGGCGGCGACCGCGGCCGACGGCGGCTCCGGCTCGGCCGGCGGCAGCGACGGCTCGCGCACGCGGCTGCGCAGCGGCGGCGCCTCGTCCTCCTCGAAGTCCTCGGCGGTCACCGCGACCGCCGCCTCGAGCGCGTTGCGCAGCGAGCGCAGCTCGCGCAGCACGGCGGCGAGCCCGATCAGCAGAATGCCCGCCGAGGCCGCCGTGGTGCCGGCGGTGATCAGCAGGTTGCCGACGTCGAACTCCTTGTTCGGAATGCCGGACAGCACGGCGAGAAGACCGAGCACCGTCACCAGTGCGCCGACCGACATCAAACCCAGAACCATCGCTACGCCCTCTGCGCGACCTCGTTCGGGCGAGCGCGGCGTGCGGTCGCGTCGCCGGCGCCCTTGCCGCCGGGGCGCCCCCGCGACGTCTTCGAGGCAAGGAGCGACATCAATGGTCGCGTCCCGACATTGGCACGCATCTACTCGTCTCGTCCGGCCGGAAGATTATCCAGGCCTTTGGCATTCAACAACCATTTTCGCCCCGCCCACCATTCGTGGCAACCGCGGGATGCACGCCGGCGGGGTTTCGGACCGCCGTGCCGAAAAGGGACGCCGGCGGCCGGGCGATCGATCGTCGCGCCCGAGGTTGCGAATGACCGGACCGATCTCTACCTGAGAGGCGTCGATTACCATCCCCCGTCCCGGACGGCCACGGCGGCCGCTGCCGGGCTCTCAGAACCAGGAGCACCGTGATGTCCTTTACGCTGCCGGACCTGCCGTATGCCTACGACGCGCTCGCCCCCTACATGTCGCGCGAGACGCTCGAATATCATCACGACAAGCATCACAATGCGTACGTGACCACCGGCAACAATCTGCTCAAGGGCAGCGAGTGGGAAGGCAAGTCGATCGAGGAGGTGGTGAAAGGCGCCTACGGCAAGAACCAGGGCCTGTTCAACAATGCCGGCCAGCACTTCAACCACACCCACTTCTGGAAATGGATGAAGCCGAACGGCGGCGGCGACAAGCTGCCGGGCGAGCTGGAGAAGGCGATCGTCGCCGATCTCGGCTCGCTCGCCAAGGCGAAGGAGGACTTCGTGCAGGCCGGCACCACGCAATTCGGCTCCGGCTGGGCGTGGCTCGCGGTGAAGGACGGAAAGATCACCGTGATGAAGACGCCGAACGGCGAGAACCCGCTGGTGCACGGCGCCACCCCGATCCTCGGCGTCGACGTGTGGGAGCACTCCTACTACATCGACTACCGCAACCGCCGCCCCGACTACCTCAAGGCGTTCGTCGACCATCTGGTGAACTGGGAGTACGTGGCGGAGCTTTACGCGGCTGCCTCGAAGTGATCCGCGTGGTGTGATATGCGATCCGGCGCCGGCCTCGCCATCCGCGAGCGCCGGCGCCGTCGCATGTCGTCCAGCACCAACGGATACCATCGGGGCCCTCGATGTCCCACACCGGCCTGACGCTGCCTCGCTCCGATCCGGCCCCGCGGCCGGACCTCGCCACCGCTCCCGCCCGCACCGCGCTCGCCCGCGGCCTGCGCATCGCCGATCTGCTCGCCGTCATGGTGCTGATCGCGGTGGCGGTGGTGGTCGTCACAACGTTTCGTGATTTCGGCCTCGGCTGGGACGACTACACGCACGCCGAGTACGGCGGGCTCTTGATGCGGCTGTACGGCTCGGGCTTCACCGACCGCCGCGCGCTCTCCTTCGTCAATCTGTACGCCTATGGCGGCGGCTTCGACATGTTCGCAGCCCTGGTCGCCAAGGTGACGGCGCTGCCGATCTTCGAGGCGCGCCGGCTCGCCGGCGGCTTGGTCGGGCTCGCCGGGCTCGGCATCACCTGGCGGCTCGCCCGCGGGCTCGGCGGCCCACTCGCCGGCTTCATCGCGGTGACGCTGCTCGCCGCCTGCCCGCTCTATCTCGGGCACATGTTCATGAACCCGAAGGACGTGCCGTTCGCGGTGGCGATGCTCGCCGCGACGCTCGGCTTCGTGCACGCCTTCTCCGAATACCCCAAGCCCTCGGTGCCGACCATCGCGCTGCTCGGGCTCGGGCTCGGCCTCTCGTTCGGCACGCGGGTGATGGGCGCGCTCGCGGCGATGCCGGCGATCGCCGCCTTCGGGCTGATCGTCGTCGTCGAGGCCCGCCGCACGGAATTTCGCGCAGCGCTGCGGCGAGCGGGCGTGTTCGTGCTGCGGCTCCTTCCCGCGCTGGTGATCGGCTACGCGCTGATGGCGCTGATCTGGCCGTGGTCGGTGGTGTCGCCGCTCAATCCGCTGCGGGCGCTCGTCTACTTCTCGCACTTCTTCGAAAAGCCGTGGGACGAGCTGTTCGACGGCACCGCGCGCCTCGTGATCGACATGCCGCGCACTTACGTGCCGATGCTGCTCGGCCTGAAGCTGCCGGAGATTTTGTGGGTGCTCGGGGTCGCCGGGGTGGTCGCCGCGCTGGTCGTCGCGATGCGCCGCGACGGCCCGCTGAACCGCCGCGCGAGCTTGGTGTTTCTCGCCGTGTCGGTGCTGTTCCCGGTGCTGTTCACGGTGGTGACCCGGCCGGCGATGTACAACGGCGTGCGCCACATGCTGTTCGTGATCCCGCCGCTGGCGATCCTCGCAGGCCTGGTCGGCGCGCTCCTGATCGACCGGCTCGGCGGCGGCCCGGCGCGCCGCGCGCTCACCGCCGCGGTGCTGCTCGCGCTCGGGCTCGCCCACCCGGTCGCCGCGATGGTGCGGCTGCACCCCTACGAGTACACCTACTTCAATCCGATCGCCGGTGGCGTGCGCGGCGCCGACGGCCGCTTCATGCTGGATTATTGGGGCCTGTCGATGAAGCAGGCTTCGGAGCTCCTGCTCGACCGGGTGGCGAAGGAGCGCATCCAGCCGCCGCCGAAGCACAAATGGAAGGTCGCGGTGTGCGGGCCGGAGCGCACCGTGCAGGTCTCGCTCGGGCCGGGCTACAAGCTCGACTGGAAGCCGGCCGGCGCCGACTTCGCGATCTCGCTCGCCGAGTTCTATTGCGCGAAGCTCGATGCCCCGGTGATCGCCGAGGTGACCCGCGACGACGTGGTCTATGCCCGCGTCTACGACCTGCGCAGCCACCCGGTGGCGGACCTCTTGACCCGCCCGCCGCCGTGAGCGGCGGGAGATGGCGGCGAGGCGACGGACTCGGCCCATGGCATTCGTCGAAGCGCCGGTTTGCCGGCGTCGATCGTGAACGATACAGTTCGTGAACGGCTCTCTTTTCGATGTCGTTCAGGATGCGAAAATGTTCGTGTTCGACGCCTATGGCACGCTGTTCGACGTCGGTGCGGCGATCGCCCGGCATCGTGAAAAAGTCGGGCCGGAGGCCGACCGGCTGTCCGACATCTGGCGGACCAAGCAGCTCGAATATTCCTGGACGCTGACGCTCGCCGGCCGGTTCGTCGATTTCTGGACGCTGACCGAGCAGGCGCTCGACGTCGCGCTCGGGTCGTGCCCCTCGGTCGACCGCGGACTGCGCGGCGATCTCCTCGATGCCTACCGCACGCTGGACGCCTATCCGGACGCGCGTGTGGCACTACGCGCCCTGAAGGCGAAGGGTGCGCGCACCGCGATCCTGTCGAACGGCTCGGAAAAGATGCTGGCGGACGCGGTGGCGGCGGCCGGGATCGGCGGCGATCTCGACGCGGTTCTGTCGGTCGATCCGATAAAACTCTTCAAGCCGCGGCCGGAGGTCTATCGGCTGGTGCTGGAAAAATTTTCGGTGGCGCCCGGCGAGGTGATCTTCGTCTCGTCGAACGGCTGGGACGTGATGGGCGCGCGCGCGTTCGGTTTTCGCCCGGTGTGGGTGAACCGTGCCAAAAAGCCGGCGGAGTATCCCGACGTCACACCGATCCGCGTGATCGACGATCTTTCGGGCCTGCTCGACCTCGCGCCGTCTTGATCGGGTCGACGTGAGACCAACGGTGACGGAGTTCGACCTCGTCCAGAGGAGCACTCCGCAGGAGTGCGCCTCGAAGGGCGAGGGCAAGGTCGAAGGCAGGACCCGGGCCTCATCCTTCGAGACGGCCGCTTCGCGGCCCCTCAGGATGAGGTCGAGGTCTCCTGCGTGGGTATGATCGAGCCGTCGTGATCAGGTCGGCAGCCAGGGCAGCACCAGCGGCACCAGCACCGCGGTGAGCAAGCCGTTGAGGCCGAGCGCGATGCCGGCAAAAGTGCCGGCGAGCTGATCGACCTGAAACGCCCGCGCGGTGCCGATACCGTGCGAGGCGAGGCCCGCCGCAAAGCCGCGAGCGGCATAGTTCTTCACGCGGAGCAGGTTCATCAGCGGGGTGACGACCATCGCGCCGACGATGCCGGTGAGGATCACCAGCACGGCGGCGAGCGCCGGATCGGCGCCGATCACCTCGGCGACGCCCATCGCGATCGGCGTGGTGGCGCTCTTCGGCGCGAGCGCGAGCGTGGTTCCGGCATCGAGCCCGAACAGCCGCGCGAGCAGCACCGCCGAGACGATCGCGGTGAGCGAGCCGACCACCAGTGCCACCACCATCGGCACCACCAGCCGGCGGACATGGGCGAGGTGCTGCACCAGCGGCACCGCGAGCGCCACCGTCGCCGGGCCGAGCAGGAAATGGACGAACTGCGCACCCGCGAAATAGGCCGGAAACGGCGTGCCGCTGCCGAGCAGCACCAAGGAGACCAGCACCACCGCGATCAGCACCGGGTTCGCCAACGGATGCCGGCGCGCGCGGATGAACACGGCCTCTGCGAGCGCATAGGCGATCAGCGTGGTGGTGAGCCACAGCAGCGGCCCGCTGGAGAGATAGACCCACAGATCGACCAGGCTCACGGCGCGCCCTCCCCCGGCTTGCCGTGCTCGACGCCGATCCCCATCAGCCGGGCGACGCCGGCAAAGACCAGCGCCGTCACCGCCAGCGCGATCACGGTGGAGAGCACCAGCACCGCCAGCACCCGAAGCCCCTCGGAGCCGACCTTGTCGAGATGCTGCACCACCCCGACGCCGGCCGGCACGAACAGCAGCGACAGGTGCTTCAGAAGCGAGCCGCCGACCTCGCCGACGCCGCCCGGCAGCGGCACCCGCGCCGCCATCAGGAGGGTGAGCAGCACCATGCCCACCACCGGCCCGGGAATCGGCAGCGCCAGCGCGCGCACGAACGCCTCGCCCAGAAGCTGGCAGCCGAGCAGAATTGCGAACCCGTGAAGCATGGCACCTCGCCGTCCGGACACCGTGATGAAGCGCCGCACCTAAACCGCTGCGCGGCCCGAAACAAGCGTGTTCGCGGAAGGAGTGCCCTGCCGCCGACGCTTGTAACGCATAACGTTCTGCGTTATACCGGGACCATGATCGTGAGCTTTCGCGATCCGGAAACCGAGCGGATCTGGAGCGGCGTGCGCAGCCGAAAGCTGCCGGCCGACATCCAGGCGACGGCGCTACGCAAGCTGCGTCTGCTCGCCAATGCCCGCCGTCTCGACGACCTTCGGGTGCCGCCCGGCAACCGGCTGGAAGCGCTCGGCCACGACCGGCTCGGCCAATACTCGATCCGGATCAACGATCAGTGGCGGATCTGCTTCGTCTGGAGAGACGGCAATGCCCACGACGTCGAGATCGTCGACTACCACTGAGCTGCTGCCCAACCCGCACCCCGGCGAAATCCTCCTGAAGGAGTTCCTCGAGCCGATGGGGCTGTCGCAGACCGCGCTCGCCCGGGCGATCGGCGTGCCGCCGCGGCGGATCAACGAGATCGTGCTCGGCCGGCGCGCCGTCACCGCCGACACCGACTTGCGGCTCGCCCGCTATTTCGGCCTGTCGGACGGCGTGTTTCTCGGCATGCAGACGGATTACGAACTGATGCAGCGGCGGCGCGAGATCGGGCCCGCCCTGAAGGCGATCCGTCCCCGCGCCGCCTGAGCGAAAACCTCAACCCGCGAGTGCCGCGAGAATCCGCGCCCACGAGCGGATGCCCTTGTGGAACGAGAGGAGATCGTACTTCTCGTTCGGCGAGTGGATCCTGTCGTCGGCGAGCGCGAAGCCGATCAGGAGCGAGTCGAGGCCGAGCGTCTGCTTGAAGTCGGCGACGATCGGGATCGAGGCGCCGGAGCCGATCAGCAAGGCCTCGCGGCCCCACTCCGCGGTCAGCGCCTTCTGCGCCGCCGAAAGCTGCGGCAGGTCCCAGGCGAGCCCGACCGCCGGCGCGCCGGTGTGGTCGGTGAACAGCGCACGGCAGTCGGCCGGCAACAGCTCCCGCACGCGCGCCCGGAAGGCATCCCGCACCTTGTCGGGGTCTTGCCCCTTCACCAGCCGGAACGAGATCTTGGCCGACGCCTCCGCCGGGATCACCGTCTTCGAGCCGGCCCCGGTATAGCCGCCAAAAATGCCGTTGATGTCGCACGCCGGGCGGGAAAAAAGCTGCTCGACGATCGAGCGGCCGCGCTCGCCGGCCGGCTCGCCGAGCCCGACCGGCCCGAGATAGTTTTCCGCCGTCACGTCGAGCTTTCTCCACGCGGCGAGCACGTCGGCCGGCGGGTCCTCGATGCCGTCGTAAAAGCCCGGCAGGGTGATGCGGCCGTCGTCGTCCCACAGGCTGCCGAGAATTTTCGTCAGCACGCGGATCGGGTTGCGCGCCGGCCCGCCGAACAGGCCGGAATGGAGGTCGCGGCTCGGCCCCTGGATCGTCACCTCGTCGTAGACGAGGCCGCGCAGCGCGGTGGTGACGGCGGGCGTCGCCGCGTCCCACATGCTGGTGTCGCACACCAGCGCGACGTCGGCGGCGAGCGACGCCTTGTTGGCGGCGAGCCACTTCGGCAGGCTCTTGGAGCCGCACTCCTCCTCGCCCTCGATCATCAGCGTGACCGGAACCGGCAGCGAGCCGGTGACGGCGATCCAGGCGCGGCACGCCTCGACGAAGGTCATCACCTGGCCCTTGTCGTCGGAGGAGCCGCGGCCGAGGATCGCCTTGCGGCCGTCGGGGAGCGTGGCGATGCGCGGCTCGAACGGCGGCGCGTCCCACTGGGCGACCGGATCGACCGGCTGCACGTCGTAATGGCCGTAGAACAGCACGCGCTTGGCGCCCGCCTCCTCGGCGCTGCGGGCGAGCACCACCGGGTGGCCGCCGGTCTCCTGCAGCGACGCCGACAGGCCGAGCGAGGCGAGATCGGCGGAGAGATGCGCGGCGGCCGTGCGGCAGTCGCCGGCATGCGCGGGGTCGGTCGAGATCGACGGGATGCGCAGGAACGCAAAGAGCCGTTCGAGGCTCGCGTCGAGATCGGCGTCGATGCGGTCCAAGACCTTGTCGAGGGTCATCGAAAAAATCCTTTTCGGAGGTCAGCGTCGGCGGGGACGCTTGGCAGTGTCGAACAGGCCGCGTCCGCCGGCCGCCCCGGACAGATCGGCGAGCCCGGCGAGATCGGCGAGGCTGTCGCCGGCGGAGCGGCGGCGCGATGCATAACGCGCGGGGGCCCGCCGTGTCGTCCTCGACAAGCCCATGCCGCGCATCGCCTCGCGGGTCGCGGTGCGGGCGACCTGGGTCGCGACCCGCCCGACCAGGGGACTCGCCAGCACGGCGCCGACCCAGCCGAGAAGACGCGATCCGAGCCCCGGCCGCTCGGCCGGCGGCTCCTCGTCTCGCGGGACGCGGTCGCGGCGCGCGGTCGCCGTGCCGCTCTCGTCCCCCGTCTCGTCCTCCGCCTCGCCTTGCTCCATGGCGCCGGAGAGGATCGTGTCGAGCGGGCGGTGCGGGCGCGGCGTCTCGTATTTCCCGGCGAGCGGGCTCGCGGCGACGATCGCGCGGCGCTCGTTCTCCGTCAGCGGGCCGACGCGGGCGTGCGGCGGCGCGATCAGCGCGCGCTCGACCATCGAGGGCGTGCCGTTGCCTTCCAGGAACGACACCAGCGCCTCGCCCTTGCCGAGCGCGGTGATCACCTGCGCGGTGTCGAGCTTGGGGTTCGGCCGAAACGTCTCGGCCGCCGCCTTCACCGCCTTCTGGTCGCGCGGGGTGAAGGCGCGCAGCGCGTGCTGCACGCGGTTTCCGAGCTGCGCCAGCACGCCGTCAGGCACGTCGAGCGGGCTCTGTGTGACGAAATAGATGCCGACGCCCTTCGAGCGGATCAACCGCACCACCTGCTCGATGCGGTCGACGAGTGCCTTGGGCGCCTCGTCGAACAGGAGGTGCGCCTCGTCGAAGAAGAACACGAGCTTCGGCTTGTCGAGATCGCCGACCTCCGGCAGCCGCTCGAACAGCTCGGCGACCAGCCACAACAGGAAGGTCGCGTAGAGCCGCGGGCTCTGCATGAGGCGATCGGCGGCGAGAATGTTGATGCGGCCCTTTCCCTCGGCATCGATCGCCATGAAGTCGTCGAGGTCGAGATCGGGCGCGCCGAAGAATTTCGCTCCGCCCTGGTTCTCCAGCACGAGGAGCTGGCGCTGCACCGCACCGATGCTGGCGGCCGACACGTTGCCGTAGCGCGCGCCGATCGCCTTGGCGTTCTGCCCGACATGGGCGAGCAGCTCACGCAAGTTCTCGAGGTCGACCAGATCGGCGGCGGTGCCGTCGGAGACGCCGTCCGCCTCGTCCATCACCTTGAAGGCGATCTCCAGCACGCCCGCCTGCACGTCG
Organism: Rhodovulum sp. PH10; assembly: GCF_000293785.1. Classification (GTDB taxonomy): domain Bacteria; phylum Pseudomonadota; class Alphaproteobacteria; order Rhizobiales; family Xanthobacteraceae; genus Rhodoplanes. Next base: position 27,672 of record NZ_AKZI01000001.1, read on the forward strand.
TTGAGATCGAGCATGCGCGACAGGAGCAGCGGCCCGAGCTCGTGCACGCTGGCGCGGATCGGATGGCCCTGGGCGCCGAACAGATCCCAGAACACCACGGGAAATTTTTCCGGCACGTAGTCGAGCCCGATCTCACGGGCGCGGGCGACGAAGGCGGGCTTACTCTCGCCCATCGCGGCTATGCCGGAGAGATCGCCCTTCACGTCGGCCGCGAACACCGGCACGCCGGCGCGCGAAAACCCTTCGGCGAGCGTTTGCAGCGTGACGGTCTTGCCGGTGCCGGTCGCTCCGGTGATCAGGCCGTGGCGATTGGCGAGCGCGAGCGACAGCGCCTCCGGCTTCTCGCTGGCGCCGACCAGAATCGCCCCGCCGTCCGTCCGCTCGCTCATGGTGCCTCCGTTCGCCGCCGTGGGCCGTGCGCGGTCGTCGTTCCCGTGTCCGCGTCGCCCGCTTATAGTGGGGGTGCCGATGGCTCGCGAGCGGACGTTTCGCCGCCGTGGCGGCGGAGCACGCGCATTCGCCGCGCCACCGCGAACCAGCGTTGCGAGAGGGCAACATCGGGCGGCAACATCTCGACCCGCAATCGTGGCTCGATTGTGTTTCGTGATCGCGATGTCAGAATGATGACCGCTCTACACACGGCGAGGGGGGACCATGGATCGGATCGAGCGCTCGATCGATCGCGATTCCGGTTCGGCACGAGGCGATTCGGCCCGTGCACCGGTGGATCCCGCAGCCCTCTCGCCGATCTCGCACGCCTCGCCGCCGGCCGTCCGGCCCGACGATCGCGCTTGGGTTCGCCTCGCGCCGGGCGGTCGCGCGCCCGGTCCGCGCCGCTGAAAGACATCACGATGAGGTATTCGATCGCCGAGCTCGACGGCATCTCTCCGGGACTGGCACGAACCCTGAAATCGCACGGAATCCACACCACCGGCCGGCTGCTCGAGGCGGCCAAGGATCCCAAGGGACGCAAGCTGCTCGCCGAGCGCACCGGCCTGACGCCGCAATGCCTGCTGCGGATCGCCAATTTCGCCGACAAGATGCGCATCAAGGGGGTCGGCGAGGACTATGCCGAGCTTTTGGAGGCGGCCGGCGTCGACACCGTGCGCGAGCTGAAGTACCGCAACCCCGGCAACCTCGCCAAGCGGATGGCCGAGGTGAACCAGAACCGCAAGCTGGTGCGCAACCTGCCGTCGGAAAAGGTGGTCGAGCGCTGGATCGAGACCGCCAAGGCGCTGCCGATCAAGATCAGGTATTGAGCACCGGTCCTCGCGGGCGCGTCGGGCGCGTCGGTGCCCCGCCTTGCCCGCCCCCCCGACACGGCGCTTGACAGTTTTTTGCGGGCGCGCAAAGCGAACCGCATGCTCGACCAGGCCACTCGACCGACCGACGACGACAAGAGCCCGCCCCGACCGCTCGCCGCGCTGCTGCGCGAAGGGCGGCCGCTGGTGATGGGCGTCCTCAACGTCACCCCCGACTCGTTCTCCGACGGCGGACGATATCTCGACCCCGACCATGCGATCGCCCAGGCGAAGCGGCTGGTGGCGGAGGGCGCCGACATCATCGATGTGGGTGCGGAATCGACCCGGCCCTATGGCGGCGCGGCGCCGGTGTCGGCCGAGGAGGAGATCGCGCGGCTGACCCCGGTGCTGCCGGCGGTCGCGGCGCTCGGCGTGCCGGTGTCGATCGACACCATGAAGGCGGAGGTCGCAGGCGTCGCGCTCGACATGGGCGCCACCATCCTCAACGACGTGTGGGGCCTGCAGCGCGATCCGGCGATGGCGAAGCTCGCCGCTCTGCGCCGGGTGCCGATCGTCGTCATGCACAATCGTGATGGCGCCGACCCGGCGATCGACATTTTGGCCGACATCGACGCCTTCTTCGCCCGCACGCTGGAGATCGCCGCGCAGGCCGGCATCTCGCGCGAGAACATCGTGCTCGATCCCGGCATCGGCTTCGGCAAGACGCCCGAGCAGAGCATCGCGACGCTCGCCGCCCTGCCCCGCTTTTCGCGGTTCGGCCTGCCGCTGCTGGTCGGCGCCTCGCGCAAGCGCTTCATCGCCTCGGTCTCGCCCGCCCCGCCCGACAAACGGCTCGGCGGCTCGCTCGCCGCGCATCTCCTCGCCACGCTCGACGGCGCGGCGATCGTCCGGGTGCACGACGTCGCCGAGACGGTGCAGGCACTGAAGATCGCCCAGGCGATCCGGAACAAAGCGATCCGGAACCCGTCGATCCGGAGTTTTCGATGAGCCCGACCGACACGGTGTTCGTCACCGGCCTCGCCGTCCATGCCTATCACGGCGTGATGGAGCACGAGCAGGCGGTCGGCCAGACCTTTCAGCTCGACATCTCGCTGGAGATCGATCTGCACGAGGCCTCGGTGTCGGACCGCATCACCAGCACGGTGCCGTACGACGAGGTGGTGGCGCTCGCCGAGAAGGCGTTTGCCGCAAAGCGCCACCGGCTGATCGAGACGGCGGCGGGAACCGTCGCCGACGCGCTGCTGAGCAAGTTTCCGAAAGTGACCGCGGTGCGCATCACGGTGCACAAGCCGCATGCGCCGATCGCCGCCACCTTCGTCGATGTCGGCGTCTCGATCCTGCGCACACGGCATGGCTGAGACGCCCCCGGACCGGGCGGCGACGCCGGCCGAGGCGGAGGCCGAGGCGGTGATCTCGCTCGGCGGCAATGTCGGAGACGTGCGGAAAACGCTGGCGCGGGCGATCGCGCTCCTGTGCGAGGACGGCACGGTGCGGCTGCTCGCCCGCTCGTCCGACTACCGCACGCCGCCCTGGGGCGACGAGAACCAGCCGGACTTCGTCAACGCCTGCATCCTGGTGGCGACCACGCTGGCGCCGCGCGCCCTGCTCGCCCGCATGCAGGCGGTGGAGCGCACGCTCGGCCGCGACCGCACCCGCGAACGGCGCTGGGGGCCGCGCACCGCCGACCTCGACCTGATCGACTACGACGGCCGCACGATCGCCGAGCCCGACCTCGTGCTGCCGCACCTGGCGGCGCTCGCTCGCGCGTTCGTGATCGTGCCGCTCGGCGAGATCGCGCCCGACCGCATCCTTGCCGGAGTACCGCTTCGCGAGGCGCTGGGCCGGCTCGACGTCCGCGGAATTTTACGCCTGGAGGATGCCGTCCGATAGGGTTTCGGAACATGGCTCGCGGCCGCGCCGGCGCATGGCTCGGGCGGGCGAAACAGCCCGTGGCGCTTGTTCTTTATTCCATGGTCGAGGTTCCGGGTTCCACAAACGTTCCTTGGCGAAATGCCCGTCTCGTGGCATGTTCGGGCGCCATGACCGACACAGACACTCTTTCCCTTGCGGCCGCGTTTCCGCCGGCCACCCGTGAGCAATGGCTCGCGCTCGTCGATGGTGCGCTGAAGGGCGCACCGTTCGAGAAGAAGCTCGTCTCCAAGACCTATGACGGGCTGCGCATCGAGCCGCTCTATCCCGCCGACCGCGCCGCCGTGCCGGTGGCCGCCCGCGCCAGCGGTGCGCCCTGGCAGGTGATGCAGCGGGTCGACCATCCCGACCCGGCCGCCGCCAATGCCGAGATCCTGAGCGATCTCGCGAACGGCGCGACCGGCCTCTCGCTGGTGTTCGCCGGCAGCCTGGGCGCCCGCGGCTGGGGCATCGGCGCCGACGCCGACACGCTGGCAAAAGTGCTGAAGGACGTCCGGCTCGACGCGATCGCACTCGAGCTGCAGCTTTCGCCGCAGGCCAAGGACGCGCCGCGGGCGCTCGCCGAGCTGATCGCCGCGCAGAAGCTGACGCCGTCGGCGCTCGACATCCGCTGGGCGATCGATCCGCTCGGCGCGATGGCCGCCTTCGGCACTGCGCGGATCGCCTGGCCGGACATGGCGAAGGAGTTTTCCATCCGCGTGCGCGACCTCGCCGCGCGCGGCTTCAAGGGACCGTTCGCGGTCGCCGACGGGCGGGTGGTGCACGATGCCGGCGGCTCGGAGGCGCAGGAGCTCGCCTGGCTGGTCTCGGTCGCGCTCGCTTATGTCCGCGCGCTGGAAGCCGACGGCGTTCCGCTCGACGCCGCGCGAAAAACGATCTTCTTCCGGGTCGCGGCGGACGCCGACCAGTTCCTGACGATCGCGAAGATCCGGGCGCTGCGGAAGCTGTGGGCGAGCGTCGAGGCGGCCTGCGGGCTCGCCCCCGAGCACGTGTTCGTCTCGGCCGAGACGGCGTGGCGGATGATGACCCGGCGCGACCCGGCGGTGAACATGCTGCGTGGCACCGTCGCGGTCTTTGCGGCCGGCGTCGGCGGGGCCGACGCGATCACCGTGCTGCCGTGGACGGCGGCGCTCGGCCTGCCGGAAGGCGGCGCGCGGCGCACCGCCCGCAACACCCAGCTGATCCTGCTGGAGGAGTCCTACCTCTCCAAGGTCGCCGATCCGGCGGCCGGCGCCGGCGGCCCGGAGGATCTGACGAAAAAGCTCGGCACCGCCGCCTGGGAGCTGTTCCAGGAAATCGAGGCGGCCGGCGGCATCTGGCCGGCGCTGACGCAGGGCCTGTTGCAGAAGAAGGTCGCGGCCGTCCGTGCGTCGCGCGAAAAGGCGGTGGCGAACCGGCGTGATCCGCTGACCGGCACCAGCGAGTTCCCGAACATCGCCGAAGGGCCGGCCGAGGTGTTGGACGTCGCGCAGCCGGCGGTGGCGCCGCTGCCGTCCGGCGTGGCGCTCGAGCCGATGCCGGCGATGCGGCTCTCCGCACCGTTCGAGGCGCTGCGCGACGCCTCCGACGCGGTGAAGGAGAAGACCGGCGCACGGCCGAAGATCTTCCTCGCCAATCTGGGAAAGCTCGCCGCCTTCACCGCGCGCGCGACCTTCACGAAGAACTTCTTCGAGGCCGGCGGCATCCAGGCGGTCGGCAACGACGGTTTTCCGGCCAATGGCGGCACCGATCTCACCGCGCTGGTGGAAGCCTACAAGGCGTCGGGCGCGACGCTCGCCTGCCTGTGCTCCTCCGACGACGGCTATGCCGCCGAGGCGGTCGCGGCCGCCAAGGCGCTGACCGATGCGGGCTGTGCCCACATCTATCTCGCCGGGCGGCCGGGCGAGCAGGAGGCGGCCTTCAAGGCGGCCGGCGTCACCCGCTTCGTCTTCATGGGCGGCGACGTGCTCGGCATGCTGCAGGAAGCGCAAAAGCTCGCCGGGCAGGGTGCACGGCCGTGAGCATCGTGCAAGCCACCGGCACGGAGGAGACCGGCCCGGCCTCCCCCGGCACGGTCGCCATGGCGGCGGCCCGGGCCGCGACGGCCCTCATCGACACGGCGACCGGCGGGTCGCATCTGGTTCACGAGGCACGCAGATGACCAAGATCCCTGATTTCTCGAAGGTCGCGTTCGCCGACACCGCACCGCCGGCCCCCACCGGAGCCGACGCCGCCCCCTGGGTGACGCCCGAAGGCATCGCGGTGAAGCCGGCCTACACGGCGCCCGACCTCGACGGCCTCGACTTCCTCGATACCTATCCCGGCATTCCGCCCTATCTGCGCGGCCCGTACCCGACGATGTACGTGACGCAGCCGTGGACGGTGCGCCAATATGCGGGCTTCTCGACCGCCGAGGACTCCAACGCCTTCTATCGCCGCAATCTCGCGGCCGGCCAGAAGGGCCTGTCGGTCGCCTTCGACCTCGCGACCCACCGCGGCTACGACTCGGATCATCCACGGGTCGGCGGCGACGTCGGCATGGCGGGCGTCGCGATCGACTCGATCTACGACATGCGCACGCTGTTCTCCGGCATCCCGCTCGACAAGATGAGCGTGTCGATGACCATGAACGGCGCGGTGCTGCCGGTGATGGCGCTCTATATCGTCGCCGCCGAAGAGCAGGGCGTGCCGCCGGAAAAGCTCGCCGGCACCATCCAGAACGACATCCTCAAAGAGTTCATGGTGCGGAACACCTACATCTATCCGCCCCTGCCCTCGATGCGGATCATCTCCGACATCTTCTCCTACACGTCGGCCAACATGCCGAAGTTCAACTCGATCTCGATCTCCGGCTATCACATGCAGGAGGCGGGGGCGACGCAGGACCTCGAGCTCGCCTACACGCTGGCCGACGGCGTGGAATATGTGCGGGCCGGCCTCGCCGCCCAGCTCGGCATCGACAAGTTCGCGCCGCGCCTGTCGTTCTTCTGGGCGATCGGCATGAACTTCTTCATGGAGGTCGCAAAACTCCGTGCCGCGCGGCTGCTGTGGGCCAAGCTGATCGAGCCGTTCCACCCGGAGAACACCCGCTCGTTGTCGCTGCGCACCCACTCGCAGACGTCCGGCTGGTCGCTCACCGCGCAGGACGTCTACAACAACGTCGTGCGCACCGCGATCGAGGCGATGGCGGCGACGCAAGGCCACACCCAGTCGCTGCACACCAACGCGCTCGACGAAGCGCTCGCCCTACCGACCGATTTTTCCGCGCGGATCGCCCGCAACACGCAGCTCTTCCTCCAGCAGGAGAGCGGCACCACCCGGATCGCCGATCCGTGGGGCGGCTCGTTCTATGTCGAGCGCCTCACCTACGAGCTCGCAAAAACCGCCTGGGGCCACATCCAGGAGATCGAGGAGCTCGGCGGCATGGCCAAGGCCATCGAGGCGGGCATCCCGAAGCTGCGCATCGAGGAGGCCGCGGCAAAAACGCAGGCGCGCATCGATTCCGGCGTGCAGTCGGTGATCGGCGTCAACAAGTACAAGCCGGATCACGAGGCGACCCTCGACGTTCGCAAGGTCGACAACTCGGCGGTCCGCCAGATGCAGATCGAGAAGCTCGAGCGGCTGCGGGCCGAGCGTGACCCGAAGGCGGTGGAGGCCGCACTCGACGCGCTCACCCACGCGGCGGCCGAGCCCGGCAAGGGCAACCTGCTCGCCCTCGCCGTCGATGCCGCGCGGGCAAAGGCGACCGTCGGCGAGATCTCGATGGCGTTGGAGAAGGTGTTCGGGCGCCACCGCGCAGAGATCCGGGCGATCTCGGGCGTCTACAAGCGGGAGGCCGGCACGATGAGCGTGGAGCGGGTGCAGAAGCTGGTCGCGCAGTTTGAGCGCGACGAGGGCCGCCGGCCGCGCATCCTGGTCGCCAAGGTGGGCCAGGACGGCCACGACCGCGGGCAGAAGGTGATCGCCTCGGCGTTTGCCGATCTCGGCTTCGACGTCGATATCGGCCCCCTGTTCGCGACGCCCGGCGAGGCCGCGCGCCAGGCGGTGGAGAACGACGTGCACATCGTCGGCGTCTCCTCGCTGGCCGCCGGCCATCTCACGCTGGTGCCGGAGCTGAAGGCGGCGCTCGCCGCCGAGGGCCGGCCGGACATCATGATCGTGGTCGGCGGCGTGATCCCGCCGCAGGACTGGGACGCGCTGAAGACCTCCGGCGCCGAGGCGATCTTCCCGCCCGGCACGGTGATCTCCGACGCCGCCGAGGAGCTGGTGAAGAAGCTGAACCGCCGCCTCGGCCACGAACGCGCCGCGGCGGAGTGAGGCGGGTCGTGCGCCTCGCCGGCCTTCTCCTCGGCACCGCGCTGGCGGTGCTTGCCGGGTCGCTCTGCGGCCCGGCCCCCGCCGTCGCCGAGACGGTGGTGTCGTCCACCTCCCGCGCGGTCGAGCTGAAGCTTTCGATCGACGACGCCGTCAAGACCATGCCGGCGTTGTTCGAGAGTTTGGCGAGCGAGGGCGAGCGCTGGCTCGACAAGAACCGGCGCGACGCCGACAAGGCGTTCCACGACAATCGCGAGGATTTTTCCGACGGCCGGCAGTGGTCTTTCGACCGCGATTACGCGCTGCTGTCGACCGTCGGGCCTTACATCAGCATTCTGCGACGTGATTATTTCTACACCGGCGGCGCCCACCCCAACACGGTGGTCGACACCATCCTGTGGGACACGACCGCGGGCAAGCCGATCAGCGTACGGCCGTTCTTCCAGGAGACCGCCGACGGCGGACAGACCATGCGCCTGCTCGCCAAGGCGATCCGCAGGGCGGTCGCCGTCGAGAAGAAGAAGCGTGGCGCCGAGGTCGGCAATCCCGACACCGACGACTGGCTGAAGGGGATCGAGCCGTCGCTCCTGAAGCTCGGGCCGCTGGCGCTCGCCCGCTCGACCGAGCCCGGCAAGAGCGGTGGCTTCACGGTGCATTTTTCGCCCTATGCCGTCGGGTCCTATGCCGAGGGCATTTACACCGTGGTGATTCCCTGGCGGGTCTTTGCCGACCGCCTGTCGCCGACCGGCCGCGCCGTGTTCGGTGGCGATCCGATCGCCCCGAAGGCGGACGACTGAGCCTGTTTCCGAAAGATCGGTTCGGGGTTTTACCCTCTCCCGTGGGTAGCTCGGGGTTTTGGCCTCTCCCGTGGGGAGATGGTCGGCGAGCGGGCGTCTGCACCGACGATCTGCTCGAGTTCGCCTTTTCCCGGAGCCCCCGCTTTCGCTCGGACTCCGACCTCTCCGCGCGAGCGCGCTCGAGCATGCACACATCGCCTCGAGCGCATACTTTCGTCATACGCGGACTCCGACCCGCGCATCCGTCGAAATCAAAGAACGTTTTTGTTTTCGGTTCGAGGGATCGCCGGGTCGCGGCCTAGGCCGGCCCGGCGATGACGGCGGAGCACTCGGCGACCCCACGGCTCCAACTCGGGTCATTGGTTCTCGGTCGTTCCGGGGCGCCGCGCAGCGGCGAGCCCGGCAATGACGGGGTGACAACGGGGTGACGCCGGACGGCGATGAAGGCGGGCCGGTCCTCCTCACCCGCCGCGGCGGGCGACCAGCGCGATGAACCACGGCTCGCCGCGCACCGCGGCGAGGTCGTCGTCGGCGACGAGATGCGCCGCCGGCGGCAGCGCGCCGCCCTCCTCGGCGAGCGCCAGCGCGTCGCGGCAGGCGTCGAGCCGGCCGCGCAGGGCCTCGATGCAGGCGAGATTGTAGGCCGGCTGCGCGCCGGAGCGCAGCGCCGCCCGGCATTTCTGCTCGGCGTGCGCGAGCAGCATGGCGCGACGCTCGGGGTCGCGCTCGCGGCGCGCCCGCTGCATCAGCGTGGTCGCCCAGTCGTAGAGCGCGGCGTCGAGATCGGGGTCGGTGCAGACCGCTTCCGCGTACTTGTCCTCGGCCTCCTTGAACAGCCGCTCGGCTTCCGCCGCGGTGCCGGCGCGGGCGGCGCGCTCGGCGAGCGCGGTGCCCCAATTGACCAGCGCCTCCGGCCGGTCGGGACGCAGCGCCTGCGCCTGCGAGAATTTCTCCTCCGCCGCCATCAGCAAGCGCTCGGCCGCCACCGGATCGCCGACCCGGCGGGCCCGCGCCATCAGCGCCGCGCCCCAGGAAAACAGCGCCTGGTGCTGGTCCGGCCGCAGCCGCAAGGCCTCGGCATAGGCCCGCTCGGCGGCGGCGAGCAGCGCCTCGCCGTCGTCGCCCGCGGTGCGGCGGGCGCGCTCGATCAGCGCAGCGCCGAGATTGACGAAAATCTCCGGCCGGTCGGGGGCGAGCGCCAGCGCCGCCTGGTACTTCTCGGTCGCGGCCATGAGCAGTGCCAGCGCCGCCGCCGCGTCCGCCGCGCGACTCGCCCGCTCGGCCAGCGCATTGCCCCAGTCGTAGAGGATTTCCGGCCGGCCGGGCGCGAGCTCCAGCGCCTGCGAGAACTTCTGGTCGGCCGCGGAGAACAGCCGCTCGGCCGCCGCCGGATCGTCGCAGCGGTCGGCCTGCTGGGCGAGCGCATTGCCCCAATTGACCAAGGCCTCGAATTTCTGCGGCGCGACCCGCAGCGCCGCCACGTACTTGTCGGCCGCCGCCCGCCACAGCCGGTCGGCCTCGGCCGGCTCGGCCGCGTGGCGCGCGCGCGCGGCGAGCGCGTTGCCCCAATTGTTGAGCGCCTCGTGCTCGTCCGGCCGCAGCTTCAGCGCCCGCTCGAACCTCTCCTCCGCCTCGGCGAGCAGCCGCGTCGTCTCGGCCGGATCGTCGGCGAGCGCCGCCCGCTCGGCGAGCGCGGTGCCGAGATTGTTGAGCGCCTCGTGCAGATCGGGCTTTGCCCGCAACGCAGCCGAAAACTGCTCCGCCGCCAGCCGCCACAGCCGGTCGGCGCTCGCTGCGTCGCGCGCCCGCTCGGCCTCGCCCGACAGCGCGATGCCGGCGGCGTTGAACGCCGCGGGATCGTCGGGCTCGGGCCGACGCGCCGCGTCGTGATGCACCTGCGCATGACCGTCGTCGCCGACGGCACGGACGCCGTCCTCGCTCATGGCCGTCTCCCCTGACGTTTTTACGGTCGTTTCTTTTCACGGTTCCCGGCGCACGAGCCCGGCGCGCCGGCAGTCCGGATCTCGTCTCCACCCCGGCCACCGCCGGCGCCGGGTCTCAGCCGATCGCGTCGAGCCGAACCGCAAAGCCCGGCAGCGCGTCGCAGGTCAGCGTCTCGTCGGGCCCGCGCGCGACGATCGAGCCGAAACCGTCGCCGGCCGGGCCGGTGTGCACGAAGGTGGTCAGCGTCTCGCCGTCGATCACCCAGAATTCGCGGATGCCGTGCCGGGCATAGAGGCGCGCCTTGACCTTGCGGTCGTAGGCGAGGCGCGAGACGGCGACCTCGATCAGCAGCACCACGTCGTCGGCGCCGGGGCGGGCAAAGCTCTGCGGGTCGGCGTCGTAGACCGTGCGGGCGAGGACCGCGAGATCGGGCTCGACCAGCGTCGTCTCGCCGAGCTGGACGGTGGTCGCGCCCGCCACCCAGAGCTCCGGCCCGGCCGCCCGGGCGAGCGCCATCACCAAAGCGTGCTTGATCCGCTCGTGGGCGATGCTCTTCGCCTGCATCGGGACGATCTCCCCCTCGACCAGCTCGAACTTTTCGTCCTCGCCGATCAGGCCGACCTCGATCATCCGGCGCACCTCGTCGACCGTGAACGCCCGGCGGGGGAAACCTTCGGCACCACGGGTGACGGCGACGGTCATGGGGCGATCTCTCCTTTTTCGAGTATACGCGCCCGACGCGACCCTGGCGAGCCGAAGCGACCGGTGCCACCGCGGGAACCCCGACGAAAACGCCCCTCCCCGGACCCGTTCCCCTGCGCGCCGTCCTGCTCTACACAAGGGGCATGAATCCGCGCCCTGCCCCGGCCGTTTCGGCCCCACCCGCCATCGATCTCGACCGCCTCGTCAAGGGCGTGCGCGCCGGCGAGCGCGCCCATATCGCCCGCGCCATCACGCTCGCCGAATCGAAGCGCGCCGACCACCAGCTGGCCGCCCGCCGGCTGGTGCAGGAGCTGCTGCCGGCGACCGGCAAGGCCGTGCGGGTCGGCATCACCGGCGCGCCGGGGGTGGGAAAATCGACCTCGATCGACACGCTCGGCGCGTGGCTCACCGAACGCGGCCACAAGGTGGCGGTGCTGGCGGTCGATCCCTCCTCGGCCCGCACCGGCGGCTCGATCCTCGGCGACAAGACGCGGATGGCGCGGCTCTCGGCCGACGAGAACGCGTTCATCCGCCCCTCGCCGTCGGCCGGCACGCTCGGCGGCGTCGCGGCAAAGACCCGCGAGACGATGCTCATTTGCGAGGCGGCAGGCTACGACGTGATCCTGGTCGAGACGGTCGGCATCGGCCAGTCGGAGACCGCGGTCGCCGACATGACCGACTTCTTCCTCGCGCTGATGCTGCCGGGTGCCGGCGACGAGCTGCAGGGCATCAAGAAGGGCCTCGTCGAGCTCGCCGACATGATCGCGGTCAACAAGGCGGACGGCGACAACGTGACGCGTGCGCGTGCGGCGGCGGCGGAATACCGCGCGGCGCTGCACATCCTCACCCCGCGCTCACCGAGCTGGCAGGTGCCGGTGATCACGTATTCGGGCTACACCGGCGACGGCATCGCCGCCCTGTGGAACCACGTGATGGAGCACCGCAAGACGCTGGAGCAGACCGGCGAGCTCGCCGAGCGGCGGCGCGACCAGCAGGTGAAATGGATGTGGTCGATGGTCGAGGACCGGGTGCACGGCCGCATCGCCTCCGATCCGGCGCTGCGCGCAAAACTGCCGCAGATCGAGGCGGGCGTCGCCGATGGCCGCCTGTCGCCGGCGATCGCGGTCGACCAGATCTTCTCCGCGCTCGGATGGTGACGAAGACGATCCTGGTCACCGGGTTCGGTGCGTTTCCCGGCGCGCCGAGGAATCCGACGACGAGGATGGTCGCCACCCTCTTGCACGGGCGCCACGCCAGGCGTTCGGATCTCCGTCTGGTCGGCCACGTGTTTCCTACCTGCTGGGAGGCGGTCGACCGCGAGCTTCCGGCGCTCCTGAAGCGTGAACAGCCGGACGCCGTGCTGCTGCTCGGCGTGGCGACGCGAGCGAACACCGTGCGGATCGAGCGGGTGGCGCGCAACCGCGCCTCGGTGCTTCGCCCGGACGCAGCCAAACGCTCGCCGAGCAAACGTTCGATCGCGCCGGGCGCGCCGTTGTTCCGGCCCGGCCGGTTTCCCGCAGCCTCGCTGTGCGCGGCGCTGCGAGCGGCCGGCGCACGGCCGGTCTTCTCGCGCGATGCCGGCGGCTATCTGTGCAACTACGCCTATTGGCGCGCGCTCGAGGCGGCGGAACAGCCCGACGGACCGCGGCTGGTGGTGTTCGTCCACGTGCCGCCGTTGCCGCTCGCGCCGAGGCCCGAGCGACATCCCGTGCGACACCAGGTGCGACGGCCCGTGCCCATGCGGAAGCGGCACACGCTCGCCGGTCACGTCGCCGCGGCGAACGCCGCCGTCGCCGCGCTGGCGAGCGCGCTGCGGCAGCGGCGCGTGTCGCAACGCACCGACGTCACGCCACGCTGACACGTCACCGTTTCGCCTCCTGTCGTCGCGTCGAAGCGAGCGCCGCGCCGCCTTCCGCGTCCGCCGGCGATGGAACTCGGTCCAGCGCCAGACGTTGTTCGGGCACAGGTGAAACGACAACGACAGCGGAGGTCATTCATGAATTGGGATCGTGTCGAAGGCGGTTGGAAGCAGGTCAAGGGCTCGGTGAAGGAGCAATGGGGCAAGCTCACCGACGACGACCTGTCGGAGATCGACGGCCGTCGTGATCAGCTCGAAGGCAAGCTCCAGGAGCGCTACGGCTACACCAAGGACCAGGTGAGCAAGGACATCGACGAGTGGCTCGCTCGCCACTAGCGGCTCCACACGTGGCGCCACGCGTCCCGGCGCCACCGACGACGAGCAGTGCTCGCCGCTCGTGAGGACGCCATCAGATCACGAACGGCCGAAACTCGCGCCCGAGATCGTCTCGGGCGCCTTTTTGTTTCTCGGCTTTGCTTCTCGGCTTCGTGTCTCGCTGCGCCGCCTCGTTTCTCGACGCGTCGCGGACGGCCGCGCTGGACAATCGCCCGCCGCTCACCATCTCCGACGGCATCATGCCGTCATCCCCCTCGCCCACGCCGAAGAAGAAGCGCCGCCTCACCGTGACCGTGCTCGCCGTGCTCGCGCTGTTTCTGTTGCCGATCGCGGTGCGCGCAGCGCTGTTCGCCGCCGGCGATGGGCCGCGCTCCTGGCGCGACGCCGACTGGTCGAGCATCGGTAGCCTGCCGGCGGCGAGCGCTCATCCGCCGGCGCGGCTCCTGGTGCTGTCCGGCCGCACCGGCGGCTGGAAGGGCGTCGTCGCGGTGCATTCCTGGATCGTGCTGAAGACGGACGGCGCGCCGAGCTGGACGCGCTACGACGTGGTCGGCTGGGGCCGCCCGGTGCGCATCAACGGCTGGGCGCCGGACGGGCGCTGGTTCGGCCATCCGCCGATGGTGGTGGCCGACCTGTCGGGCGAGGCGGCGGCCCGGCTGATCCCGCGCGTCGAGGCGGCGGTGAAGCGCTACACCTGGGCCAATGCCGGAGATTACCGCGCATGGCCCGGCCCCAACAGCAACACCTTCGTCGCCCACGTGCTGCGCGCGGTGCCGGAGCTTGCGACGACGCTGCCGGCGAACGCGGTCGGCCGCGATTTTCGGCCCGGCGCCTATGTCGGCGCGAGCGACAGCGGCACCGGCGTCGAGGCCAGCGTTTATGGCGTGCTCGGCGTCAAGGCCGGCTGGGTGGAAGGCGTCGAGGTCAATCTGCTCGGCCTGGTGGTCGGGCTCGATCTGCGCCGCCCGGCGCTGAAGCTGCCCGGCATCGGCCGCGTCGGGCTGCCGCCGGTGCCTCCCGCGTCTCCCGCGTCTCCCGCGTCTCCTGCCGATCCGTGAGATGCGTGAAATCGCATGTCCGGCGGGGTCGACCACGATCGCGGTGAGACAATCGCGGTGAGACGATCGCGGTGAGACGATCGCGCGCGACCGCCGGCGTCGGCACATTTGCCGAACGGACTAAGTAAACATCCAGAAGACGGGCCGCCGCGTTCTCCTACCATGGCCCGCGCACGCTCAACCGCCGAGCCGACCAGTCGCAGACCCCCGGATCCGTTGCCGAACGATTGCCAGCAAGACGATACGACGCCGCGAGGGTTCAGGTGAAGGTCGTCATGATCCGGTGCCCCTATCGGGGGCGATCCGTGTCCACCGGGATCGAGATCGACGAGGCGACATTCGCCGCGCTTCCCGACACGCTGATCCTGTCGCGCTGCCCGCTGTGCGGGCTCGAGCACGTGTGGTGGAAGAACGAGGCGTGGCTGGAGCCGACCCGCTACGACCGGGCGCCGCCGCGCGAGGGATCACACGACGAGCCGGAGTGACGCGCGCGAGCGACGCACCGAAAGACGCGGAAGCGACGGACTCACGCCCGGCCGCCCGCCGCGGCGAGCTCCATCAGGCGCGAAGCGATCGCCTCGAACGCCGCGGCGTCCGGATCGGGCGCGTCCGCCTCGCCGTCCGGCGCGGAAGGATCCGCGGCGGGATCGGTCGACGTCACGATCGTGATCGGTGCGCCGGCGGGGTGCGCCGTGCGGTCCGCGTCCGGTCGCACCGGCCTCCGTGCGGCGGAGGCGCGCTCGTCGGGCTTCCACACCGCGACCGCCTTGGTCCAGGCCTCGACCTCGTGCATCGCGCGGCGCATGCGGTCGAGAAAATCCCGCTCCGGAAAATAGCGCTGCCAGCGGCCGCTCTTGTAGAGCTCGACCAGATGGGCCAGCCGGCGTTGCGCCAGCGCGAGCCCCTTGGCGGCGGTCTCGGCCGGAACCCCACGCGGAATCGTGTCGATCATGGACACGCTCTCTCGTTTCGAATCGTCGGAAAATACGCGGGGACAGACCCGCACCGAATCGATGCGGGCTTTCGCATGTTACGAATCGCAATGGAACCGGTAGACCGTAATTCGACGTAGCGACCGAAGCGGAGCTGATCCGCGCGCGCAGTGTGGCTCGCCGATCACGGATTGCACGCGGCGACGGCACCGCGCATCGCGCGGGGCGGATCCGCGAGCGGCGGCTAATCGGCGCGGGCGGCGAAGCCGATCACGTCGCGCTCGGCCTGCAACGCGTCGAGCAGCCGTGCGGTCTCCTCGCCGGGACGCGATCCGCCGGCGAGGCGCAGCCGATAGAGGCCGCCGGCCTTCGGGCCTTCGACGATCGCCGCGCGGTGGCCACGCAGCACGCGGGCGATGTCGGTGGCCCGCGCCTCCGGCGCGAAGCGCACCAGCACGAACACGGTGGCGTCCTCGCGCGCCGCCGACAAACTCCGGGTCGGCACCGAGGACAGCGCGAGCGACCCCGGCCGGCCCGCCGTCGCGCCATCGCCGTCGAGCCCACCCTCGCCGCCGAGCAGAAGCGCGGTGATCACTCCCGCCTGCGCGACGATCACCACCGCGGCCGCGGCTCCCGCCCAGGCGGTCGCGCGGGGCGAGAGACGTCCGAGAAGGCCGAGCATGCGGGCGCCGAGCGAGCGGAAACCGAGCGAGCGAGAATCGAGCGAGCGTCCCGGCGGACCGCGCGCCCCCGCCTCCTCGGCGGCGATCGCGGCGATCAGCGTGTTCATCGCCCGCGACGACGGCGCGCCGAGGCTCTCGTTGACGCGGATCGTCTCGGCCAACTCCTCGCGCACCAGCGCGAAGCGGCGGGCGAGCTCGGGGTTTTCGGCGAGCGCACGCTCCACCGCCTCCGCCTCCCCGCGGTCGAGCGTGCCGGCGGCGTGCCACGGCAGCAGGGCCTCGATGTCGGCGGCCCCGAGATTGCGCGCGTCGGTCGTCGTCATGGCCAGCCTCGCTCGACCCCGGCGGCCTTCAACAGCTCGCCCAGCTTCTTTCGCGCGTAGAACATGCGCGTCTTCACGGTGTTCTCCGGGATGCCGACGATCGCCGCCGCATCCTCCACCGACCGCTCGTGATAGTAAACGAGATCGATGATCTCTCGGTGCTCCGGGGAGAGGGATTGCAGGCACATGCGCAAGACGTCGCCCTTGTCCTTCTTCTGCACCGCGATCTCGGGATCGTCGGCGGGATCCTCGAGCGCGGCGGCGGCGTGGTCGTCGAGCGCCTCCTCGGAGCGCCGGCGCATCGCCGACAGCGCCTTGAAGCGGGCGATCGCCAGGATCCAGGTGGACACCGCGCTGCGCCCCTCGAAGCGGTCCGCCTGCCGCCACACGTCGAGAAATACCTCGCTGATCAAATCCTCGGCGACCGTTTCGTTGCCGATCAGCCGCACCACGAAGCGGTAGACCCGCACGTGATGCCGCGAGAACAGCACCTGCATCGCGAGCCGGTCGCCCGACGCGATCCGGCCGATCAGGTCGGCATCCGAGGTCACGGAGTTCGCGTTCAACGGTCGGCTCGTCGGGTAGTCGCAGCGGTCGCGGCTCGGGTTCAACGGAAGGCGGCGGTCGCCGGGCGGCCGCGCCTCGCGCCGCCCGGGTGCGTTTTTCTTGCAACACGCGCGGAACCGACGCCAGCCGAAAGAATCACCGCCGCCGGGTGCCTGCCATGCGGCGCGGCGGCGTGCCGGTGTCGCGCGAGGCGCCGGCCGCGGGGGCGGCGTCGGTCGCGGGCCGCGGCCGCGGCCGCCGCAATCCCGGGAACGATCCCGCGATCGCTTCCGCCCCCCGCGGCGATGCCCGTTGGTGCGCCGCACCCACCGTCCGGCTCGCGCCGCCGACGCCCGCCGGACGGCGCGTCGATTCGGCGGCGATCTCCGGTTCGTTTGCATAACTGGCGCGATTATAAGACGATTCGACGGGCGACCCCGCTTGTGGTGTATTCGCGTCGCCGCGGTCGGACGAATGCGGGGCGGATCTCGCATCCGCCGCATCGGCTCGGAACGACGCGCACGGCGTCGCCGCACGGCACGTGGACACCGGCTCGGGACCGGGCATCGTCTCACGGACGTCGGTTGAAGGAGGGGGCGAGCATGCCGCTCGATGAAGAACTTCGGTCGAATCTCTCGGCCCGCCGCGACAAGATCGTGGCCGCGGGCGGGCCACGCAAGACCAAGGAGCGGCACGACAAGGGCCTGATGACCGCCCGCGAGCGGATCGAGGGGCTCTGCCAGGAGGGCACCTTCCAGGAATACGGCGCCCATGTGCGCCACGGCTGCACCTCGTTCGGGATGTCGGAGGTCGAGATCCCGGCGGACGGCGTGGTGGTCGGCACCGGCTTCGTCGAGAACCGGCAGATCGCCGTGTTCAGCCAGGACTTCACGGTGGTCGGCGGCACGCTCGGCAAGATGCACGGCCGCAAGATCGTGTGGGCGCAGGACTACGCCACCAAGAACGGCTGCCCGCTGGTCGGCTTCAAGGATTCCGGCGGCGCCCGTATCCAGGAGGGCATCGACGCCCTGTCCGGCTACGGCGAGGTGTTCTACCGCAACGTCAACCTGTCCGGCGTGGTGCCGCAGATCGCCATCATCGCCGGCCCGTGCGCCGGCGGCGCCTCCTACTCTCCCGCGCTGATGGACTTCATCATCATGACGCGGACCAACGCCCAGATGTTCATCACCGGGCCGCAGGTCATCAAGACCGTGTCGGGCCGCGACGTCAGCATGGACGAGGTCGGCGGCGCCGAGATGCACGCCGCGGTGAGCGGCAACGTCCACCTGCTCGCCGACGACGACGCGCACGCCATCGCGCTGACCCGCAAGCTGCTCTCCTACCTGCCGAGCAACAACACCGAGGACCCGCCGCACGCGCCCTATCCGGACCTCGACCTGAGCCCCGATCCGGAGATCGACCGGCTGGTCCGCTCGGACGCCTCCGACCCGATGGACATGCACGGCATCGTCAAGCGCGTGCTGGACGACGGCGAGCTGTTCGAGATCCACACCAACTTCGCCAAGAACTTGATCGTCGGCTTCGGCCGCCTGCAGGGTCTGGTGGTCGGCGTGCTCGCCAACAACTCGATGGAGAAGGCCGGCTGCCTCGACATCGACTCCTCCGACAAGGGCGCGCGCTTCATCCGCTTCTGCAACGCCTTCAACATCCCGATCGTCACCTTCGTCGACGTCCCGGGCTTCCTGCCGGGGGTCGACCAGGAGCGCGGCGGCATCATCCGGCACGGCGCGAAGATGCTGTTCGCCTATTCCTCCGCGACGGTGCCGAAGCTGACGGTGGTGACCCGCAAGGCCTATGGCGGCTCCTATCTGGCGATGTGCAGCCAGGAGATGGGCGCCGACGTGGTGTTCGCCTGGCCGACCGCGCAGATCGCCGTGATGGGCGCCGAGGGCGCCGTCAACATCCTCTACAACAAGGAGCTGAAGGCGATCGACGACGGCGCCGCCAAGCAGGCCAAGCGCAAGGAGTTCGTCGAGCACTACAAGGCCGAGTTCGCCTCGCCCTATCTCGCCGCCGCCCGCGGCTACATCACCGACGTGATCGAGCCGGAGACCACCCGCGCGGTGCTCTCGCTCGCGCTGCGCAAGCTGCTCGGCAAGCGCGAGCTGCGTCCCGCCAAGAAGCACGGGCTGATCCCGCTCTGAGCGGGCGAGCGCGGCGCACGGAGGCCCGTCCCGATGTCCCACCACCCCTTCCCCGGCCTGCCGCCGTGGTCGGGGGTGGTGCGTCGGCACGCCGGTGCGGCCCGCCTCGAGCCGTGCGACATGCGCGGTCGCGACGCCGGGCCTGGTCCGGCGTCCGGGCCGTCCGGTCGTGACGGACCCTGCAAGACCCAGTTTCACTCCGTCGCCACGGGGACGACACCACCATGATGAGACATCTGCGGATCACCATCGACGGGCGGCCTTACGACGTCGTCGTCGAGGACGTCACCGACGCCGCCGGCGGCAGCTCCACCGTGCCGGTGCAGACGCCGAACGCCCCGGCGCCGGTCGGCCGGCCGCCGGCCTCCACGCCGATCGCCGGCACCGGCGCGGCGGGCGCCGTCTCCCATCCGACGCCGGCCGCCGGCGGACCGGACGACCGCACCGCGCCGCTCGCCGGCGTCGTGCTGGAGATCAACGTCGCGATCGGCGACGAGGTGGCGATCGACGATCCGCTGGTGATCCTCGAGGCGATGAAGATGAAGACCGTGATCGGCGCCCACAAGGCGGGCACCGTCTCGGCCATCCACGTCAAGGCGGGCGACTCGGTCGATTCCGAGCAGCCGCTGGTGACGATCTCTTGAGGCGGAGCACGCGCGTGACCGGCGCAGACGACGCACGCCGGCCGGGCGGCCGGCGGAAACGGATCTCGCTTCCGTCCGGCCCGGCACGGACGACGCGGAGATCGGGAGCAGATCGATGAACGAGACCTTGAGCTACGGCCTGTCCGTCGGCTTTTTCGCTTACGGCATGATGATCGTGATCGCCGGCCTGTGCGCCGTGCTGATCAGAGTGATCGTGACGGTGCTGGCCAAGACTTCCAAGGCCCCCGCCAAGGCTTCCTCCAAGGCGCCCGCTCCGGCGGCACCGAAGCCCGCCGCGGCCGCTCGTGCCGCACCGGCGGTACCGGTGCCGGGCTCCGCGGTCGACGACGGCGTGATCGTCGCGGTGATCACCGCCGCGGTGCATGCCGCCCTCGGCGCCGGGCACCGCATCGTCCATCTCGAGGAGGCCTCGCACTCCGCCTGGACGCGCGACATCCGCGCGCGCCACCACACCTCGCACTCCCCCCATCGTTGAGCCCGTCGCGACCGACCAGCCCATCCAGAAAGAAGCTTTCGCCATGAGCGAATTCCACATTCTCGACCTCTTCCAGGGCCTGGCGACGCTCGCGGCCGCCGAGCCGCACATCATCATCGGTCGCATCTTCCTGATGGGGCTCGGGCTGCTGCTGATCTATCTCGGCCACAAGGGCGTGCTCGAAGCGCTCCTGATGGTGCCGATGGGTCTCGGCATGGCGACCGTGAATGCCGGCGTGCTGTTCTTCCCCGGCGGCAAGACCGGCACCCTGTTCCTCGATCCGCTCGCGAGCGGCACCGACCAGGTGATGACGCAGCTCCAGATCAACTGGCTGCAACCGATCTACACCTTCGCCTTCTCGAACGGCCTGATCGCCTGCCTGGTGTTTCTCGGCATCGGCACGCTGCTCGACGTCGGCTACGTGATGCAGCGGCCGTTCCGCTCGATG
This sequence comes from Rhodovulum sp. PH10, assembly GCF_000293785.1. Classification (GTDB taxonomy): domain Bacteria; phylum Pseudomonadota; class Alphaproteobacteria; order Rhizobiales; family Xanthobacteraceae; genus Rhodoplanes. The sequence goes on from NZ_AKZI01000001.1 coordinate 48,088, forward strand.
TTCCTGGCGATCTGCGGCGAGCTCGGCACGCTGGTGGCGTTCCCGATCGGCATGCTGATGGGCCTGCCGGCGCACGAGGCGGCGGCGACCGCGACGATCGGCGGCGCCGACGGCCCGATGGTGCTGTTCGCCTCGCTGATCCTGGCGCCGGAGATCTTCGTCCCGATCACCGTGGTCGGTTATCTCTATCTCGGCCTCACCTATGGCGGGTATCCGTACCTCATCAAGGCGGTGGTGCCGAAGAAGATGCGCGCGGTGCAGATGCCGAACGAGCCCACCCGGCCGATCTCGGCCGGCGAGAAGATGGTGTTCGCGGTGGTGGCGTGCCTGCTGCTCTCGCTGCTCTTTCCGGTCGCGGCGCCGCTGTTCCTGGCGCTGTTCCTCGGCGTGATCGTGCGCGAGAGCGGGCTCAACTACTTCTACGACCTGTTCTCCAACCAGATCCTGTACGGCGCGACCTTCTTCCTCGGGCTGGTGCTCGGCGTCTTGTGCGAGGCGAGCACCATTCTCGACCCGAAGGTGCTGATCCTGCTGGTGCTCGGCATCCTGGCGCTGACCATCTCGGCGCTCGGCGGCCTGTTCGGCGGCATGGTGCTGTACTGGCTGTCGGGCGGAAAATACAACCCGGTGATCGGCATCGCCGCCGTGTCGTGCGTCCCGACCACCGCCAAGGTGGCGCAGAAGGTGGTCACCGCGGCGAACAAGAACGCGATCATCCTGCCGCACGCGCTCGGCGCGAACGTGAGCGGCGTCATCACCTCCGCGATCTTCGCGGCGGTGCTCATCACGCTGCTGCGGCAAGGCTGAGCGTCGCCCGGAAAAGCAACAAACGACGTTCGGGAAAAGAACCATGATGAAACACCTGCGGATCACGGTCGAAGGGCGCGTCTACGACGTCGTCGTCGAGGACGTCGGCGAGAGCGGCAGCCCCGCCGTCGGCCACTCTCCTGCACCTGCCCCGGTGGCAGCCCCCGCCCCGGTCGCGGCGCGGCCCGCCGCTCCGGCTCCGGCCGCCCCTGCGGCGTCGGCTCCCGCCGCCAGCGGCAACGGCCCGAGCGGCGGCCCGGGCGACCGCGGCGCGCCGCTCGCCGGCGTGGTGCTCGAGGTGAGCGTGAAGGTCGGCGACACCGTCGCGGTCGACGATCCGGTGGTCGTGCTCGAGGCAATGAAGATGAAGACGGTGATCGGCGCCCACATGGCCGGCACCGTGACCGGCGTGCACGTCAAGGCGGGCGACGCGGTCGACGCCGAGCAGCCGCTGATCACCATCGGATGACGCACGCCGAGCCTTTGGACGAACCGACGCCCCGGCCGCACGGCCGGGGCGTTTTTTCTTCGGTTTCGATGCCTCGCCGGCTTCGACGCCTCGTCGGGCGTCAGCGCGTCGCGCTCGCGCGCTCGACCAGCGCGATCAGGCCGGACAGGAGGTCGAGCGGCCGCGGCGGGCAGCCTTTTATGCAAAGGTCGACCGGCAGCACCGCCGAGACCGCGCCGACCACCGCATCGCTCTCGCGAAACACGCCGCAGCCGCAGCCGCAATCGCCGACCGCCACCACGAATTTCGGATCCGGCATCGCCGCAAAGGTGCGCTCGAGCGCGACCTTCATGTTGTGCGTCACCGGACCGGTGACCATCAGCACGTCGGCGTGGCGCGGCGAGGCGACGAATTTGAGGCCGAACCGCTCGCAGTCGTAGACCGCGTTGTTCAGCGCATGGATCTCGAGCTCGCAGCCGTTGCACGAGCCGGCATCGACCTCGCGGATCGTCAGCGAGCGCCCGTAGATCTTCCGCACCCGCGCCTCGAGCGCGAGCCCGACCTCGGCGAGCGCCGCTTCGCCCGGCGCCGGCGCCTGCGTGGTGACGGGTTTTGCGAACAGCGATTTCAGCAGAAGCGTGCGCATGGCGGCCTCGATGCGGCACCGTTCACAGATCCGCTCCGGCGTACGAGCAATTGAACGACTTGTTGCACAGTGGGAAGTCGGCGACGATATTGTTCTCGATCGCGGCTTCCAGCAGCGGCCATTGGAACCACGAGGCGTCGCGCACGTGACAGCGGCCGATCGCGCCGCCCGGCAGCACGCGCAGCCACACCAGCAGGTCGCCGCGGAACGCTTCCGCCACCGCCATGCCCTCGCACGGCGCCGAGATGTCCGGAAGCTCGGCGACGAGCGGCCCGTCCGGCAGCTCGACCAGCCAGCCGCGGATCAGCGCCAGCGAGGTCGCGATCTCGCGGATGCGAATTCGGATGCGCGCATCGACGTCGCCCGCGGTCAGCACCGGCACGTCGAGCGTCTCCGGCTCGTAGGGCGCATGAGCGAGATCGCGTCGGGCATCGAAGTCGCGCGCGGAGGCGCGTCCGACCGGCCCGCCGGCGGCGAAGCGCACGGCGAGATCGGCGGCGAGAATGCCGGTGCCGCAGGTGCGGTCCTGGATCGACGGGGTGTCCTCGTAGAGCCGGACGATCTCGGCAAAGGCCGGCTCGATCGCGTCGAGCGTGGTCGTGATCAGATGCGCGGCCTCGCGCGAGACATCGTGGGAGACACCGCCGGGAACGATGCGGTCCATCATCAGCCGATGCCCGAACGCCGCGCCGCAGGCGGCCAACACCTTCTCGCGAAAAATGCCGCAATGGGCGAGCGCGATGGCGAACGCCGCATCGTTGCAGATCGCGCCGACGTCGCCGAGGTGATTGGCAACCCGCTCGAACTCGGCCATCACCCCGCGGATGATCTGCGCACGCGGCGGCGCCGCGATGCCGAGCGCGGCCTCGACAGCGCGGGCGAAGGCAAAGCTCGCGGCGACGGTGGAATCGCCCGACACCCGCGCCACCACCTTTGCGGCCCGCGCGATCGAGACGTTCGTGGTGAGAGCGTCGACGCCGCGATGGACGTAGCCGAGCCGCTCCTCGAGCCGGGCGACGATCTCGCCGTTGGCGGTGAAGCGGAAATGGCCGGGCTCGATGATGCCGGCATGCACCGGGCCGACCGGGATCTCGTGCAAGCCCTCGCCGATCACCGGCAGCGTCGCATAATCCGCCGGATCGCGCAGCGGCGCTGTTTTGCGCGCGCCGAGCGGAGCAGCAAATCCCCAGGCGCCGTGATCGAGCCAGGGACGCAGGTCGGGCGCCCCCTCCGGGACGTATCCGAACAGATCGTGCACCGCGCGTTCGAGCCTGATCGCCGGCGCATGCCACCGCCCGACCGAGGGGAAGCGCTCGTTCACCACCGGCGTGGAGACGATGCGCGGCGCCTCGCCGAGCGGACGCAGCGCGAGATGAACGATGCCCTCTTCCGCCCACAGCGAGAGGAGATCGATGCCGCCCTCGCCCATCGCCTGCGCGACGCGGGCGAACACGTCCGCACGCACGGTGTAGCGCGGCCACGGGCGGGAATTCGGCTCGGCCGCGGTTCCAGCAATCAGACCTTGTATACGATCCGCCATCGCCGTCACCCCAGCAGAGCCGCGACGCTGCGGAACCAGCGCACCAGCGGATCGGGCAGCCACAGGCCGGCGGCGAAGGCGAGCGCGAGATGCACGAACAGCGGGATCGCCGAGGCTTTCACGGCATCCGATTTTCCGGTCGGCGCGCCGAAGATCAGGCCCTGCATCCGCATCACCAGCGCGCCGAGCGCGAGGATCACGCCGGCGACCAGAATTACGGTGAGCACCGGGTGGCGCGAGACCGACGCCGACACCAGCAGAAACTCGCTGGTGAAGACGCCGAACGGCGGCAGCCCGACGATGCCGATCACGCCCAGCGCGAGCCCGACCGCGAGCATCGGATGCGTCACCGACAGGCCGGAGATGTCGGCGATGCGCTGCGTGCCTTTTGCCTGCACGACGTGGCCGACCGCAAAGAAGATCGCCGACTTGATCAGCGAGTGCATCGTCATGTGCAAGAGGCCGGCGAAATTCGCGAGCGGCCCGCCGAGGCCGAAGGCGAAGGCGGCAATGCCCATGTGCTCGATCGAGGAATAGGCGAACAGCCGCTTGATGTCGCGCCGGCGATAGAGCATCAGCGCGGCGAAGACGAGGCTGGCGAGGCCGAGCGTCATCAGGATGGCGCCGACGTCGATCGCGTGCAGATTGCCGGCGACCACCATCTTGAAGCGCAGCAGCGCATAGAGCGCGACGTTGAGGAGGAGGCCCGACAGCACCGCGGAGATCGGCGTCGGGCCTTCGGCGTGCGCATCGGGCAGCCAGGCGTGGAACGGCGCGAGGCCGGCTTTGGTGCCGTAGCCGACCAGCAGAAACACGAAGGCGAGCGACAGGAGCTTGGAGTCGAGCGCGCCGGCGTTTTTCGCGATCTCGTCCCACGCCATCGCCGGAACGCCGGTGCCGACCACGCTCGACGCCACCATGTAGACGAGGATGGTGCCGAAGAAGGCGAGGCCGATGCCGACGCTGCCGAGGATGAAGTATTTCCACGCCGCCTCGATCGCGGCCTCGGTGCGATAGATGCCGACCATCATCACGGTGGCGAGCGTGGCGCCTTCGACGCCGACCCACATCAAACCGATATTGTTGGCGACCAGCGCGAGGTTCATCGCCGCCATCATCGCCTGATACATCGCGTGATAGAAGCGCACGAAAGCGGGCGTGAGATGGCCGGTCTCGATCTCGTGGCCGATATAAGTGGCGCTGTAGACCGAGGTGGTGAAGCCGATGAAGGTCGTCAGCACCACGAAGAAGATGTTGAAGTCGTCGACGATGAGAAAGTCGCCGCGCTCGCGAGCGGCGGCGAGCAGCGCGAGGCCGGCGGCGAGCGTGAGGCCGGAGGCGATCACGTTGACGATCGCGCTCGCGCGATAGTTGGGGATCACGACGAGCAGCGGCACCGCGAGCGCCGGGATCACCAGCACCAGCTCGACCGGTGCGAGCGGCAGCGCAGCGAGGAGGGAGGTCATGCCGGCCTCTCCACACGCTCATCTCTCCCCGCCCGCGGGGAGAGATCGGACGGCGCGCAGAAGCGCGGCGTCCGGGTGAGGGGGCGTGCGAGTGACCGAAAGAGCCCCTCGGCCCTACCCTCTCCCCGCGAGCAGGGAGAGGGAGCGCAGGCGCCTCGCCGGATCCGAACGGCGCTCCTCATCACAAATGCTCCCGCTGCTCGCCGCGGAAGCGTTCGAGCACGTTGACGTCGACGGTGTCGAACCGCTCGCGGATGCGGAAGACGAACACGCCGAACACGATGAAGGCGATCAGCACCGAGAAGGCGACCGACACCTCGACCACCAGCGGCATGCCCTTGGCGCCGGTGGCGGCGAGGATCAGCCCGTTCTCGAGCGACATGAAGCCGACCACCTGGCTGACCGCATTGCGCCGCGTGATCATCATCAGAAGCCCGAGCAGCACCACCGCGAGCGCAAAAGCGAAATCCTCGCGCGCGACCGGATCGGCGGTCTCGACCACCGGATGCACGACCAGGATCGACAGCGCGACGAGGCCGAGGCCGGCGAGCATGGTCGGGCCGCCGCCGATCACCCGCTCGATCTCGCGATGGACGTCGAGCTTGCGCACGATCCGGTGCAGCGCGGTCGGGATGATCAGAGCTTTTGCCAGCAACGTGATCAGCGCGGTGACCAGGAGGTGCGGCGCGCCCTGCACCAGCGATTGCCAGCCGACCGAGAGCGCCAGCACCACCGCCTGCAGGGCGAAGACGTTGATCACCGCGGTGAGGCGGTCCTGCACCAGCAGCATCAGGCTCAGCACCAGCACGCCGCCGGCGAGCAGATGGGCGATGTCGAACAGAAACGTGCTCGTGCCCGCGGCCATCAGAACCCCCTCGACACGAAGCGCAGGAAGACCGCGAGCGCAGCCGCCGCAAAAGCGCTGCCGAGAAAGGCCGGGTAGCGAAACACGCGCATCTTCGCGACCGAGGTCTCGGCGATCGGCAACAACACGGCGAACAGCGTGAGCTTCGCCAGCCACGCGAGAATGCCGAGGGCGAGGTGAAGCGGCCCGGCGTCGCTGCCGGCGATGCCGAACGGCACGAACAGGCAGGCGATCAGCGAGAAATAGAGGACGAGCTTCACCTGCGCGGCGAGCTCGATCATCGCGAGATGGCGGCCGGAATATTCGAGGATCATCGCCTCGTGCACCATCGTCAGCTCGAGATGCGTCGAGGGGTTGTCGATCGGGATGCGTGCGTTCTCGGCGATGCCGACCATGATCAGCGCCAGCAGCGCGAGGCCGAGCGAAACCCGCACGCCGACCTCGCCGGTAGAAAAGAGCGCAGCGATCGCCGACAGCTGGGTGGTGCCGGCGATCAGCGCCACCGCGAACGAGATCATCAGCATCGCCGGCTCGGCGAGCGAGGCGATCATCATCTCGCGCGAGGAACCGATGCCACCGAACGCGGTGCCGATGTCCATGCCGGCGAGCGCCAGCACGAAACGGCCGGTGCCGAGCAGCGCCACCACCGCGATCAGATCGGCCGACCAGGAGAACAGGAGGCCGGTCGCATAGGTCGGCACCAGACCGGCCGCCACCCAGGTGATCGCGAACAGCGCATAGGGCGCGCGGCGATACACCCAGCTCGCATTGTCGGCGACCACCGCCTCCTTGTGCATCAGCTTCCACAGGTCGTGATAAGGCTGAAGAAGCGGCGGCCCGACGCGACGCAAGAGCCGCGCCCGCACCTTTCGGGTGACGCCCATCATCAAGGGCGCGATCGCCACCACCAGCACGATCTGGAGAAGCTGGAGCGGGAGGTCGAGGATCAGCGCCATGCCGCCACCACCAGCATGAGGACGACGAGGGCCGCGAACACCAGCGCGAGATAGCGGCGGATGGTGAGGAACTGCAGCCGGTTGAGGTGCTGCGCGCCGCGCACGACGAAGCGCGCGAGCGGCCCGTAGGCGAACCGCCAGGCGGGATCGCGCAGTCGGTAGCGGAAATGGCCGGCGCGGGTGTCGCCCGGCCGCGGCATGTCGACCCGCTCGGTGAGGCCGAACACGACGCTGCCGAAGACGCGGCGGATCGGCATGGCGAAGCTCGCGCTCGAATACTGCGTGCGCGGGCTCGGCAGCGGATAGCCGCAATCCCATGGCGGGCTCTTGCGGGTTGTCTTGCTGGCGAGGCGGTGCACTGCGAGCGCCGCCATCAGCGCGGCGCAGAACAGGAAGGCGAACACGACGAGCCCGTTGTAGGAGCTGCGGCTCTGGGCGATCGGCACCACCGAGAGCCACGGCACCTCGACCTGCGCCGGCAGCGCGCTGCCGGCGAGGTCACGCGTCAGCGGAGCGAGCATGTCGATCACCACGCCCGGCAGGATGCCGATCAGCACGCACAGCGTGGCGAGCGCGGTCATCGCGGCGAGCGAGAAGCCGTCGACCTCGTGGGCGCCGGCGGCGGCGGGCGTGCGCGGGCGACCGAGAAAGACGATGCCGTAGGCCTTGACGAAGCAGGCGCCGGCGAGCGCAGCGGCGAGCGCCAAAAGCGCGCCGACCACCGGCACCGCGAATTTCAGCCCCCACTGGGGAAGCTGCGGGCTCATCAGGATCGCCTGGAAGGTCAGCCACTCGGAGACGAAGCCATTGAGCGGCGGCAGCGCGGCGATCGACATGCAGCCGATCAGCACGACGACCGCGGTATGCGGCATCGTGTGAACGAGCCCGCCGAGCTTTTCGGTGTCGCGCTCGCCGGTCGCGGTCAGCACCGCGCCGGCGCCGAAGAACAGCAGCCCCTTGAACAGCGAGTGGTTGAGCACGTGCAGAAACGCCGCCGCCAGCGCGAGCGCCGCCGCCGGCCCCTGCCCCGCCGCGCGGAACGCCAGCGCGAGCCCGAGCCCGATGAAGACGATGCCGACGTTCTCGACGGTCGAGTAGGCGAGCAGGCGCTTCAGGTCGCGCTGCATCACCGCATAGAGCACGCCCATCACCGCGGTGGTGCCGCCGGCGATCACCACCACGAGGCCCGACCACGGATCGATGTTGCCGGCGACGTCGAACACGATGCGCACGAAGGCGTAGACGCCGACTTTCGTCATCACGCCGCTGAGCAGCGCCGAGACGTGGCTCGGGGCCGCCGGATGGGCGAGCGGCAGCCACACGTGCAGCGGCATCAGCCCGGCCTTGGAGCCGGCGCCGAGCAGCGCCAGCACGGTGGCGAGCGCGGCAAAAATTTCCGCCGGCGGCGAGGCGCGCATGTGGGCGAAGGTGAGGTGGTCGAAGCCGGCGGTGCCGCCGATCGCAGCGCCCGGCCCGGCCAGCAGGCCGAAGGCGAGCAGCAGGCACAGCGTGCCGAAGCTCGCCATCAGAAGATAGAGGAGGCCCGCGCGGATGCTCGCGCTCTCGCGGTGATGGACGACGACCAGCGCCCACGAGGCGAGCGACATGAATTCCCAGGAGAGCAGGAAGGTGAAGGCGTCGGCGGCGAGCAGCACGAGGTTCATGCCGGCGAGGAAGGCGCCGTAGAACGGCAGCACGCGGGCCGGCTCGGGCTCGTGGCGGCCGTAGCCGATGCCGTAAAAGCTCGCCGCGGCGGCGCCGAGATCGACCACCAGCACGAAGAAGGCGGACAGGGTGTCGAGCCGGAAATGGGCGCCGGTGCCGGGCAGGCCGATCGGCAACACCACCATCGAGGGGGGCGCCTCACCGAGCAGCACGCCGAGCGCGAGCGCGACCGCCGCCAGCGCCACCACGAAGGAGGCGCCGTAGACGATCGGCGTCGCGATACGCAGGCGGCCGAGCACGGCCCCCGAAAGGCCGATCCCGAAAAAGCCCGCGATGCAGACGAGCCCGATCGCGACGTCCGACATGCCCCCCACCATTCTTGCCGCCGGGCGACGGGCCGCACGGTGCGGCCGCCGGGCCGCGGACGCGGCCGGGACCGACGCGCGGCGCCGAAAAACGCCGGGCTCTTCGCGAGAACGCCCGCACCCACGCACGCACCCCTGCGTCGGCGTTGCGCGCGCAAAATCGCAAAGTCCGGCTCACCCAAGTCGGAAGATATGATTCTTAAATCAGCGAATCGCCGGGGACCAGGACTATTTGCGCGCAGGAGCGTTGCGCGCGCACCGCCCGGCTTCGGATAGCGGAGGTTTTGCGCCTCGCCGCTGGGAGGGAACGACGGGCACCGTGCGCACGGAGAGCCGCCGGCAGGCCGGACGACGAAGCCGCGAACGCGCGCTCATAACAAAAGAGCCTCTCCCGCGTGGGGAGAGGCTCGGTAGCGTCGATTTTTCCGGCCGGCCGGCCGGGCCGGCGGCGTCCGGCGGCCGGACCACACCGTCAGCGGGTCAGCACGATGAAGTCGGTGCCCTTGCCGGTCTGCGGGCCGAGGCCCTTGTCGGAGACGATCAACGAGGCGCCGGGCGACATCAGCGGCCGCAGGAAGGCGAGCGCGGTCGGCGGCAGGGTGACGCGGTCGAGCACCTCCTTCGGGGTCGGCGCCGGGCTGGCGTCGGCGACCGTCTCGGCGGCCTTGCGGCCCTTGTGCGACTTGGTGGCCTTGGTGGAATCGACCGGCAGCGACAGCACCGACCATTTCAGGGTGGACTTCTGGTCGTCCTGGAACGAGGTGGCGGTGAACACCAGGGTGCCGAGCGGCTTCTCGGGATCGGCGATCTCGATCGGGGTCTCGTAGATCGGCTCGAAACCCTTGCGGACGAACAGCTTGCCTTCCTTCTTGCTGACGAAGATCGCGACCGGGCCGGGCTTGTAGGGCTGCGGCGGGCCGAACTCGACCAGCGGCGCCGAGGCGGCGGCGGGCGTCGCGGCCTGCGTGTCGCCCGCCTTGGCGGGGCTCGCCGGGGCGGTCGCCTCGGACGCCGAGAGGTCTTTCGCCGATGGCTGCAGCCCGACCTTTTCGGGCGCGGCGCCATCGGTCGCCGGCACCGCCGGGTCTGGCGCATCCGACACCGGGCGGGCGGCGGAGGCGGTCCGGGTGGCGATCGAGGCGTCGTCGGCGACCGGCACCGCCGGGTCGGCCTTGTTCAGGAGATCGAGGGTCGGATGCGAGAACGGCTCCGGCTTCACGTCGTCGCGGGCGACGATCACCCGGGTGCCGAGCTTGGTCATGCCCCACAGCTCGGCGGCGAACGAACGCGGCATCCGCACGCAACCGTGGGAGGCCGGATAGCCGGGCAGATGCCCCTGGTGCAGCGCGCTGCCGGACCAGGTGATCCGCTGCATGTAGGGCATCGGCGCGTTGTCGTAGAGGTTCGAGTAGTGCTGCCGGTGCTTCTGGATGACGCTGAACACGCCCATCGGCGTCGGGTGCTGCTTGGTGCCGGAGGAGATCGGCGATTCGGCCAGCTTGCCGGTCTCGTCGTAGACGCGCACCTTCTGGTCGCCGATCGAGACGACCACCGTCAGCGGCCCCTTCGTCGGGCGCGAGACGGTCTTTTCCGGCTTCGGCTCGGCCTTCGGCCGGCTCGCGCGCTTGCGCCGCACCGGCTCGTCGCGCGGCTGCTCGTAGGCGCGCGGATCACGATAGGTTCGGTACGGCTGATAGCTCGGGTAGCGCTGATACCCGTAGGGCTGATTCCCGTAATAGTAATAATAGGAGTATGGCGCCGCCTGCGCGGGCGCCACCGGCAGCGCGGTGACCAGCGCGCCGAGCGCGATCGCGCCGAGCGCGGCCGTCGCCGCGACGTGTCGGGCGACCGGACCAGCCGATCGCTTCGCGTGCTCGCCCGAGCGACGTTTGCCGATGTCGCGCTCGCCGATGTCGCGCTCGCCGATCCCGATCGGGCCTCTTCCACGCTCCGTGTCCGTGCCGCGCGTGGACGTCGCACCACCATCAGACATCGTGTCCGTCACGAGAGACCCCCCGGTTCGAGAACCGGCGCGCCCGTCGCACACGCAGGGTGCACGGCGCACCGTGAATTGCAAACGCACGAAACTCGCCTCCGTTCCGCCGTTCGCATGCCGCAGTTTCGCGTGCGAACCTTAATCGACACACCTTCCGGGCGGCGGCTTTCGGCGCTCGCCCGGAAGACTTTTTCGACAAGGTTTCACGATTCTTGGTCGCCGGAAACAGGCTCCGGTTCGACCTCGCGCCCCGCTCGCCGGGGCAGCCGGCGGATCACGTCTGCGCGAGCGCCTCCATCGGCTCCACCTCCGTCACCGTCCCGCCGACCGGCCGCAGCTCGTACAGCACGAACGCCTCGAAGCCGATCGAGCGCTCGCCGACCAGGCGCGCGTCGAAACCCGCCGTCTCGATCATCGTGCCGAGCAGATGCAGGTCGGAGTCGGAGGAGAACAGCACGTACATCCGCCCGCCCGGCTTCAGCCGCGCGCGCGCCTGCTCGAACAGCGGCGCGATGTCGCGATAACCCGGCCCCGCCACCCAGGCGCGGTCGGCGACGTCGCGCGGCTCGCCCGGGAACGACGGCGGGCTCGACAGGATCACGTCGAAGCGCGGCTCCGCCGGCACTTCCGCCATCAGGTCGGAGCACAGGCCGGTGACCTTGTCGCCGAGCCCGTTGGCGACGGCGTTCTCGCTCGCCGCCCGCGCCGCGTTGGGGTTGATGTCGATCGCGGTCACCCGCTCGGCGCCGGCGCGCGCCGCCGCCAGCGCCAGGATGCCGGAGCCGGTGCCGACGTCGGCCACCGTCTTGCCGGACAGGTCGAGCGTGCCGAGGAAGCCGGCGAAGAACTCGCTGGTGAGGAAGCGCCGGGGATCGAACACCGTCGGCAGCACCGCGAGGCGGAAGCCCGCCGCCTCGACGAACCGGGTGTCGCGGCGTTTCAGAAACAGATGATAGGAGAAGAAGTGAATCGACGACCGGATGAACCGGCGGCCGAGCCCCTGGGGATTTCGCGGACGGCCGAGGCCGTATTTGTCCGTTCGGGGGCCGGCGAGCGTTTCGGTGAGGGTGTCGTGCAAGCGAAGGTCCTCCGCAATCGAGCCTGAAAACGATGGGCGACCGTCCGTCGCGACCCCGGGTGGAACGCTCTCGACCGCCTTGCGGGCGACCACCGTTGCGGCAAACTCGTCCGTGTTCGGCCATCGACCCGTCGAGGGGACCCCCATGAGCCACCAAGACAGTGCAGATCACAACGCCGAGACCCCGCCGTCGGTTCTGCGACGCGACCCGCGGGTGCGCAGTGTCTCGGTTCGGGACATCGTCGAGGCGCTGGCGGCCGGCCTGCGCGACTTTCAGAGCGCCCCGCTGTACGGCCTCGCCTTCGGCGCGGTCTATGCCGGCGGCGGCCTGCTGATCGTCCTGTCGGCGCTCGCCGCCGGCGTCGGTTATCTCGCCTACCCGCTCGCCGCCGGGTTCGCGCTGATCGGCCCGTTCGTCGCGGTCGGGCTCTACGAGGTGAGCCGCCGCCGCGAGGTCGGCGACCCGCTGCGCTGGCGACTCGTGCTCGGCACCGTGCTCGAGCAGCGCAACCGCGAGCTCGGCTGGATGGCGTTCGTCACGCTGTTCGTGTTCGTGGTGTGGATGTATCAGGTGCGCCTCCTGATCGTGCTGATGCTCGGCCTGCGCTCCTTCACCTCGCTGCAGGAGTTTCTGGTGGTGGTCACCACCACGCCGGAGGGCTGGCTCTTCCTGCTGATCGGCCACGTGGTCGGCGCCGCGCTGGCGCTGGTGCTGTACGCGCTGACGGTGGTGTCGTTCCCGCTGCTGCTCGACCGCGAGGTCGACTTCATCACCGCGATGATCACCAGCGTGCGGGCGGTGGTGGCGAGCCCGAAGCCGATGATCGGCTGGGCGGCGGTGATCGTGCTCTTGCTGGTCGTCGCCTGCCTGCCGGGCTTTCTCGGGCTCCTCCTGGTGCTGCCGATCCTCGGCCACGCGACGTGGCACCTCTATCGGCGTATCGTCGTGACGGATTCGCCCGCCGCGCCGTTCCCGGCGCCGGGCAAGCCCCCCTCGCCCCCGGAGTGATCCCGATGACCGCCATCGACGGCGCCCGCCTGCTCGACGACCTCGCCACCCTCGCCCGGTTCGGCGCCTGTGGGCCGGGGGTCGACCGGGTCGCGCTGTCGGAGGCCGACATCGCGGCGCGCCGCTGGCTGGCGGAGCGGATGCGCGAGGCCGGGCTCGAGGCCACCATGGATCGGGTCGGCAACGTGGTCGGCCGCGACCCGCGGGCCGCGCTGGCGATTTTGATCGGCTCGCATTCCGACACGGTGCCGCGCGGCGGCCGGCTCGACGGCGCGCTCGGGGTGATCTACGCGCTCGAGATCGCCCGCAGCCTTCGCGAGCACGAGGCGGGCGGACCGGCGAGCCCGATCGGCATCGACGTCGTCTCGTTCCAGGACGAGGAAGGCACCTATCTGCCCTTCCTCGGCAGCCGCACCTTTTGCGGCACGCTGGACGAGGCCGAGATCGCGAGCGCCCGCTCGGCCGACGGACACCCGCTCGCCGACGCCCTGCGCCCGCTCGCCGAGGAGCCCGCGCCGCACCGGCTCGATCCCGCCCGCCACCTCGCCTTCGTGGAAGCGCATATCGAGCAGGGGCCGCGGCTCGAGGCGGCACGAAAGCGGATCGGCGTGGTCACCGGAATCGTCGGCATCCGCCGCTTCCGCATCGTCGCGACGGGTGCGGCGAACCACGCCGGCACCACGCCGATGGCGCTGCGCCGCGACGCCGGCGCCGCGCTGATCCGTATCGCCGCCGACCTCCTGGACCGCTTCCCGGCGCTCGCCGGCGACGAGACGGTGTGGAACATTGGCGCGATCGCGTTTCGGCCGGGTGCCGCCAACGTCGTGCCCGGCGTGGCCGAGCTGTCGCTCGAGATGCGCGACCTCGACCCCGCCGTGCTCGACCGGCTCGAGCAGGCCGCCACCGAGCGGGTCGCGGCCGAGAGCGCCGCCGAGAGCGGCGCCGGCGTCTCCGCGACGATCGCGCGCACCACCACCGTCGCCCCGACCGCGATGGCCCCCGACCTGATCGAGGCGATGACGGCGGCGGCACAAAGCCTCGGCGAGACGCCCGTGATGCTGCCGAGCGGCGCCGGCCACGACGCCATGGAGCTCGGCCGGGTGCTGCCGGCCGGCATGCTGTTCGTGCCGAGCATCGGCGGCATCAGCCACGACGTCGCAGAAGCCACCAGCGACGCCGACATCGTGCGCGGCTGCGAGGTCTTGGCCGAGGCCGTCGACGGGTTGCGCCGCAGGCTCGCCACCGCCGGACGTTGAGCCCACAGGATTCACGAAACTTTCTTTCGTCCGAAACCCGAACGTGACGGCAGGATTGCGAAGAACCGCCGGATCACCTATGGGAGACGCCGAGAGGTAGGCGCCTCGCGATCGCCGCGCTTCGTTTTTCGGCCTTGCGCTCAATAACATCATACCGCGCAGGGTTCGGCGCATCGACTGGCCATCCCCCGGCCTCGCCGTCTCGATCCTCGCCGGCCGCCCGGTTCCCGGGCCGCCGGTGCATCGGCACGAACGAAGGGGACCGCATGAATCCGCTCGCCTCCATCCGCCAGCCGACGACGCGGATGCTCGACCCGGCGGCCGAGACCATGCCGCGCCGCGACCTCGCCGCGCTCCAGCTCGCCCGCCTGAAGACGAGCCTCGAGCGGGCCTATGGCGTCCCGCACATGCGCAAGCGGTTCGACGAGCTGGGCGTGACGCCGGCTCATCTGAAGACGCTCGCCGACATCCGCCACTTCCCCTTCACCGGCAAGGCGGATCTGCGCGACAACTACCCCTTCGGGCTGTTTGCCGTGCCGCGTGAAAAGGTGGTGCGGCTGCATGCCTCGTCCGGCACCACCGGCAAGCCGATCGTGGTCGGCTACACCGCCGCCGACATCGCCTTGTGGGCGAGCCTGATGGCGCGCTCGCTGACCAGCGCCGGGGTGACACCGGAGGACATCGTCCACGTCGCCTATGGCTACGGCCTGTTCACCGGCGGGCTCGGCGCGCATTACGGTGCCGAGGCGCTCGGCTGCACGGTGGTCCCGGTGTCGGGCGGCATGACCGAGCGGCAGGTGACGCTGATGCGCGACTTCGGCGCCAACGTCTTGTGCTGCACGCCCTCCTACGCGCTCAACATCGCCGAGGTGGCGGCGACCAGCGGCATCCGCATCGAGGATTTGAAGCTGCGGGTCGGCGTGTTCGGCGCCGAGCCGTGGAGCGAGGCGATGCGCCACGCGCTGGAGACGCATCTCGGGCTGCGCGCGGTCGACATCTACGGCCTGTCGGAAATCCTCGGCCCCGGCGTCGCCTGCGAATGCACCGAGCAGGCCGGCCTGCACGGCTGGGAGGACAACTTCCTGTTCGAGATCGTCGATCCGAAGACGATGGAGCCGCTGCCGCTCGGCGACACCGGCGAGCTGGTGATCACGACGCTGACGAAAGAAGCGTTGCCGATGGTGCGGTATCGCACCCGCGACATCACCCGCCTGGTCGAGGAGCCGTGCGCCTGCGGCCGCACCCACATCCGCATCATGCGCGTCACCGGCCGTGACGACGACATGATGATCATCCGCGGCGTCAACGTGTATCCGTCGCAGGTCGAGTCGGTGCTGGTCGGGCTGCCCGGCATCGCGCCGCATTATCAGCTCGTGCTGACCCGCTCGCACGCGCTCGATCAGGTCACCGTCGAGGTGGAGATCACCGCCGACGCGCCGCGCGACGACGCGTCCCGTGAGAAGATCGGCCGCGAGGTGCAGCACCGTATCAAGTCGACCGTCGGCATCAGCTGCGGCGTCGTCACCAAGCTGCCCGGCGAGGTGCCGCGCTCGCAGGGCAAGGCGGTGCGGGTGAAAGACCTTCGTCACGTTCCGTCGTGAGCGCGTCTCACGCCACGTGATCAGCTCGCCGAGAACCACTCCCCGCGAGCGGGCGATTGGATGAACGCAAGGGCAAGATGCCGAAGCGTTTCAGTGAGAGCGACGGAAATCGCCGAGATCTTCGTCGTCATCGCCGGGCCGGCCGCAGGCCGCGACCCGGCGATCCATCGAACCGAATACAAGAGAGTTTTTTGATTTCGATGGATGCGCGGGTCGGAGCCCGCGCATGACGGAAGCATGCATCCGGGTGATGTGTGCATTCCCCGAGGCATGCGGGGAGAGGGAGTAGAGCCGCATTCGGGGCACGCGGCGAATCTGCCCGGACAGCCCCGGACGAAGGCCCCCCAACGACGACCTCCATCGCCGCGACCTCCCTGATCGGCGCTCACCGCTTCTCGAGAACCGTTCCGACCATTCCGAATTCGCAAGACCGACCGAACGTTTGACCTTCCTCAACAACGCCGGCACGGCGATCGATCACAGTGCCGCGCCATCGGACGAGACCGGCTCACGACGGCCGGCAGGGAGAGACAGCGTTGAGCATCGACATGCTGGCGGCCGCCGACGACGCGGAGGAGAAGGCGGCGGCGACGTTTCCGCTGACCGGCAACGAGGCGATCGCCCGCGGCGCGTGGGAGGCGGGCATAAAGGTCGCCGCCGCCTATCCCGGCACGCCGTCGACCGAGATTCTGGAAAACCTCGCGACCTACGATCCCGCCGACCTGACGGCACAGTGGTCGATCAACGAGAAGGTCGCGCTCGACACCGCGATCGGCGCCTCGTTCGCCGGCGTGCGGTCGCTCGCGGCGATGAAGCATGTCGGCCTCAACGTCGCCGCCGACTCGCTGATGAGCTTCTCTTACATCGGCGCGCACGGCGGCCTGGTGCTGGTGGTGTGCGACGACCCCGGCATCCACTCCTCGCAGAACGAGCAGGACACCCGCCTCTTCTGCCGCTTCGCCGGCGTGCCGGTGCTGGAGCCGGCCGACGCCCAGGAGGCGCTCGACTTCACCCGCGCCGCCTTCGAAATCAGCGAGACGTTCCAGACGCCGGTGATCGTGCGCGGCACCACCCGCCTGTCGCACACCCGCAGCGTCGTCACGGTCGGCGAGCGCAGCGTGCCGCCGTCGCGCGGCTTCGTGAACGACGCCTCGCGCACCGTCACCATCCCCGCCAATGCCCGCCGCCTGCACCCGAAGGTGATCTCACGCGAAGCCGCGCTCGCGGACTATCTCGAGACGTCGGCGCTCACCGTGCGCGAGGATGGCGACACGCGGTTCGGCATCGTCACCAGCGGCATCGCCTATCTGTACGTGAAAGAGGTGGTGCCGGAGGCGAGCGTGCTGAAACTCGCCGGCGCCTATCCGCTGCCCGAGCAGACGATCCGCGACTTTGCCGCCTCGGTCGGCCGGCTGATCGTGGTGGAGGAGCTGGAGCCCGCGCTCGAGGACGCGATCCGCGCGATGGGCTTGCCGTGCGAAGGCAAGAGCCTGTTTCCGCGCATCGGCGAGTTGTCGGTCGAGCTCCTGCGCACCGGGCTCGCCGATGCCGGGCTGATCGCGGCGCCGGAGCGCGTGGCGTCGCACGGCATCGCGCCGATGGCGCGCCCGCCGGTCTTGTGCTCCGGCTGCCCGCACACCGCGAGCTTTCTGGCGCTGCGCAGCATCGGCGCCCACGTCGCCGGCGACATCGGCTGCTACACGCTCGCCGCCATCGAGCCGTTGCGCTCGATGGACACCTGCGTGTGCATGGGCGCGAGCATCGGCAACGCGATCGGCCTCGCGAAAGCCGGCACCGACAAGCCGGTGGTGGCCACCATCGGCGATTCCACCTTCCTGCATTCCGGTATCCCGCCGCTGATCGACGCCGTCTACAACAAGGCGAACATCACCGTCGTCGTGCTCGACAATCACATCACGGCGATGACCGGCGGGCAGGACCATCCCGGCACCGGCCGGAATCTCCGCGGCGAGCCGGCGCCAAAGGTCGACACCGAGGCGCTGTGCCGGGCGATCGGCATCGACTGGGTTCGCACCGTCGACCCGTACGAGATCGGCCGGGTGATCCAGACGCTGCGCGAGGCGGTGGCCCATCGCGGCGTCTCGGTGGTGATCGCCTCGCGACCGTGCGTGCTCGATCCGGTGAAGATCAAGGGCGCGCCGATGGCGGTGCGCGAGGACGGCTGCGTCGCCTGCCAGTCGTGCATGAATCTCGGCTGCCCGTCGCTCGGCTGGTCCGGCGCGCTGTTCGAGGGCCGCAACAAGGTGCGGATCGACGAGACGACCTGCATCGGCTGCACGCTGTGCGCCCAGGTCTGCCCGTCCGACTGCATCCAGCCCGTGGGAGTGTGAGATCATGCGCCCGCTGTCGCACGACGAGTTCGCCGGAGCCGAGCCGCATCCCGTCGCCTCCGGCATGAACATCCTGGTGGTCGGGGTCGGCGGCCAGGGCGTGCTGATGATCTCCAAGGCGCTCGCGCTGATGGCGCAGCGCCAGGGCTTCCAGGTCAAGCAGAGCGAAGTGCACGGCATGGCCAAGCGCGGCGGCATCGTGTTCAGCCACGTGCGCTTCGCCGAGCGGGTGTGGTCGCCGACCATCCCGCAGGGCGAGGTCGACGCGCTGATCGCGCTCGAATGGGCCGAGGGCTTGCGCTGGCTCGATCACCTGCGGCCCGGCCGTGGCGTGTTCATCGCCGACACGCGAAAAATCGTGCCGCCGTTCGCCTGCCGCGCCCGCACGCCGGGCGCCCCGATCGCCTATGCCCGCGAAACGCCGGCGGAGATCGTCGGGCGGGTCGCCGAGGGCTGGGCGCTCGACGCCACCGGCATCGCGACCGCGCTGGGTGACGCCCGCGCGGCCAACACCGTGCTGCTCGGCCGCCTGTCGGCGCATCTCGACTACGCGCCGGCCGACTGGCAGGCGGTGATCGCCGCGATCGTCCCCAAGGCGACGCGGGAGATCAACCGCAAGGCGTTCGAGGCCGGCCGTGCCTGGATCGCGCCGGCGATGGTCGAGGCCCCGCCCCCGTCCGCCCGCACGGCGCCTGCCGAGGGTCCGGCCACGGTGCCCGCCGGCCGGCCGGTGGTGTCGATCGACCCGGCCTGGTGCAAGGGCTGCCGCATCTGCACGACGCTGTGCCCGGAGCACTGCCTGACGATGCAGGGCGGCGTCGCCGCCGTCACCGCACCGGACGCCTGCACCGGCTGCCACGTCTGCGAATGGCTGTGCCCGGATTTCGCGATCACCGTGCGCCGCGAAGGAGTTTTGGGATGACCACCGCGACCCTTTCGGCCTCGGCGCCCGGCGCGCAAACCTCGTCGGCCACGCTGACCGCGCTGCACGGCAACCACGCCTGCGCGCTGGCGGCGATCGCCGCCGGCTGCCGCTTCTTCGCCGGCTATCCGATCACGCCGTCCTCGGAGATCGCCGAGCATCTCTCCTACGAGCTGCCGAAGGTGGGCGGCACCTTCGTGCAGATGGAGGACGAGATCGCCTCGATCGCCGCGGTGGCCGGCGCCTCGCTCGGCGGCTTGCGGGCGATGACCGCGACCTCCGGCCCCGGCTTCTCGCTGATGCAGGAGAATATCGGTTACGCCGCGATGACCGAGATCCCGCTGGTGATCGTCGACGTGATGCGCGGCGGCCCCTCCACCGGCATGCCGACCCGCCCCGCCCAGGGCGACGTGATGCAGGCGCGCTTCGGCAGCCACGGCGACCGCCCGGTGGTCGCGCTCGCCCCCGCCTCGGTGCAGGAGATCTACGAGGAGACCATCCGCGCTTTCGACATCGCCGAGCGGCTGCGCACGCCGGTCACCGTGCTGTACGATCAGGTGATCGCCCATCTGCTCGAGAGCGTCGCGGTGCCGGCCCCCGGCGCTGTCCGGGTCATCCCGCGCAAATGGGCGAACGGCGCCTCCGGCCCGTTCCGGCCCTACGAGGCGGGCGACGACGGCGTGCCGCCGATGGTCCGCCCCGGCGACGGCCACCGCTCGCACACCACCGGCCTGACGCATGCCGAGACCGGCTTCCCGACCCAAACGCCGGCCGTGGTCGACCGCATGATGCGCCGCCTGCTCGGCAAGATCGACGCCAACCGGGCGCTGGTCGAGCGCTTCGCCACCCGCGCCACCGACGACGCCGACGTCCTGATCGTCGCCTACGGCATCACCGCGCGCGCCGCCCGCCGGGCGGTCGACGTCCTGCGCGCCGAGGGCGTCAAGGCCGGCCTGTTTCGGCCGATCACGCTGTGGCCGTTCCCGGAGGACGCACTGAAACGGGCCGCGAGCGGCGCCAAATCCGTGCTGGTGCCGGAGATGAACGCCGGCCAGCTAGTGCTGGAGATCGAGCGGGTGCTCGGCGGCGCCGCGCCGGTGCGGCGGCTGAACCGGATCGACGGCGAGCCGATCGTCCCGCACCAGATCGTCGCGGCCGTGAAGGAGATCTTTTCATGACCGACGCCACGTTCTCCCCGACCGACGCCGCCCTCGGCGGGGGCGAGCCCCCGTTCGACGTGCGCGAATGGCTGCGGCTCGAGACGATGCCGCATTTCATGTGCCCGGGCTGCGGCCACGGCATCGCGCTGCGCACCATGCTGTGGGCGGCGCACGATTGCGGCATCGACAAGGACGACCTCGCGGTGGTGTGCGGCATCGGCTGCTCGGGCCGGATCGGCGGCTATATCGACGCCAACACCTTCCACACCACCCACGGCCGTCCGCTCGCCTTCGCCACCGGCCTCAAGCTCGCCCGTCCCGATCTCACCGTTGTGGTGGTGACCGGCGACGGCGACTGTCTGGCGATCGGCGGCAACCATCTGATCCACGCCTGCCGGCGCAATCTCGACATCACCTGCCTGATGCTCAACAACGAGGTGTACGGCATGACCGGCGGCCAGGTGTCGCCGACCACCTCGGCCCACCGCATCACCTCGACCACGCAAGCCGGCAATTTCGAGCCGACCTTCGACGCCTGCCGGCTGGCGGAAGCCGCCGGCGCCGGCTTCGTCGGCCGCGAGGTGACGCGCCAGGCGCCGGCGCTGAAGTCGCTGATCGCCCGCGCGATCCGCCACCACGGCTTCTCCTTCGTCGAGGTGATGTCCGACTGCACGGAGATCTACGGCCGCAAGAACGAGCTCGGCGAGGCGCCCGAGATGATCCTCGGCCAAAAGGCCGACATGCGGCCGGAGGTTTACAACGACGCGCCCGACCGGCCGTTCCGCCCGAACGCGCTGCCGACCGGCGTGTTCGTCGAGCGCGGGCTGCCTGAATACGGCGACAGCGTGCGGGCGCACGTGGCGGCGGTGCGGACCGGGGGGACGGGACGATGAATGCGCGTGCTTCGGTTGCGGGCTCGGGTTCGGGCTCGGAGCGGCTGGAGATCCGGCTCGCCGGCTCGGGCGGCCAGGGGCTCATTCTCGGCGCCCGCATCCTGTTCGAGGCGCTGTCCATCGAGGGCCGGCGCGCCTCGCAGTCGCAGAACTACGAGCCCACCTCGCGCGGCGGTTTTTGCCACTCCGACGTGGTGGTGAGCGAGGACGTGTCCGACTTTCCGCTGGTCACCGGGCTCGACGTGCTGATCGCGCTCGATCAGGTCGGCTTCGACCGCTCGATCGGGCTGATAAAGCCGGGCGCCATGGTGATCGTCGACCAGCGGGTGGCGACGCCGAGCGACGCCGACTGGCGGCTGCATCGCCTGCCGATCGGCGAGCGGGCGGTGGCCTCCGGCAACCCGCGGGCGGCCAACATGGTGGCGCTCGGCGCGTTCGCGGCCCTCTCGGGATTTTTCCGCGAAACCTCGCTCGACGAGGCGATCCGCCGCGAGACACCAGAAAAGTTCGCCGCCGCGAACTTGTCCGCCGCCCGCGCGGGCCTGCGGTTCGGCGAGACGGTCACGGCCTGATACGGTTTCCGGCTGAACGGCTCGGTTCTTACCCTCTCCCGTGGGG
>NZ_AKZI01000002.1 GCF_000293785.1 Rhodovulum sp. PH10
ACGCCCCGCCGCAAGCCCTCAAAGCCGTGGCCTGACCACGACGCTTACCTCGCATCAGCCTGATGCGAAAAATGAAGGCGTTGCGCATCCGCGATGTCTCGGCGAGCTACTGCTTCATCGCCGATCAAACGGGAGGCGCTGAAGGCCGTAAGAAGACCCGGAAGCGAAAAGCGGCTGAGCTTGAAGCGGTGACAGCGTAATGAACACAGGGCAAGCCAGAGTCGCGGGTCTCGATTTCGCAACACTGTTCCCGGTTAGTAGCGGCGGTTGGGGCGATGATCTCTGGTCCGGCCTGCACTTCGAGTGGAAGCGTCCGGTGAGTTGGATGCCGGTCCTCGGAAAGTGGCTGGCTCCGAGGTTCCGGAAGGATGGCGTGCGTCGCCTCAAGCCGAATGCCTATCGTGATCTTTGTTGGGATGACACGGAGTGGTCGGACGTCCTTGCTCGGAGCATGGTCGGAGTGTTCGATGAGCATGTTGCTGCGTTGGCAGAGGCGCTGTCGGGAAGCGTCCTTAGAACATTCCACGGTTGCCGCACCGAGGATGCAGGCAGCTATCACCGCGAGGGCATCCGTATCCATGATCGGGCGGAACTATCCGAATTGGCCCGGAGAATTGTGAGAAGCTCCGATCGACTTGCAGCCTTCGCGGCGACCGTCGAGCAGGCGATCAGGAAGGAAGCCAATGAAGTCGAGGATGTGCGGTCAGGGCGTCTCTACGTGGTGGCAGATGACCGCACTCTTGTGAAATACGCCGCTCATTATTTGATCTATGGTAGCGAATGGCTGTTAGCCGTATTAGGTCCCGTCGGGGCTGACATTTTAAAGGGCAGGGGTGTCCCTACCTTGGTCGAGATTGACTTGCCTCTTCATATGGCCGGTGACTACAGCCGCAAGGCGTTGGCGCGTTGCTTATTGAATGAATGGACGCGATTTGTTTGTAACCGCCCTGATTGGCTGGCTTCGATCGACTTCTCGTTCTGCCTTTTACAGAATATCCCACCGGAGTGTGTTGCCGGACATTCGCACCCCGCCGAATTGCGGGACCCGATCGAGGGTGCGGTTTATCAAGCGTCGAAGACGACTTGTATCCATTGTGAGCAGTGAGAGCCAGAACGGTTCGGTTCGGTTTTGTTTTGTGACTATGGTGATAATAGCTGAAAGAAAAATATTATAACAAAGAACAACCCTAGCATATGAACGCAGGTTGCGGTTTCCTGATCGGGTGCAAATTCTATCAGGAGACCAACATGACTGAAATGTTTACAATAGGAAAGCGCCTGATACCGGCCGATCACATTGCTCTTGTTGAGTCGTTTGAACCAGGACCAACGCCGAAAATCCAGACGTCCCGCGATTTCAAGGCGCGGGTTGTTCTGATCAACCGCGACAGTTTTCTCATCGAGGAAACGGTCGAGGTGTTCGCGAACGACCACGGCTTTCGCGGTCTTCCAGACGAGCCGGTCGCGGTGAATCCGCGCGTTCGGTTCAGCGTTGAGACGTTCAAGCCCGCTGACGGCTTCACGCCGACCAAGCCCTACCTCACGCGGCTTCTGTGGCGCGATCTTGATGGCAACGACCAGAGCAAGCTTCTCTTGTCGAAGCCGGAAGTCGCGCTCGCCATTGCCGTAACGGGCGATCCGGTTCAGGAGACATCGGCTGACAGTTCCGCCGTTTCCGGCAAACGGCCCCGGTCGGGAACGCGGCGGAGACCGCGTCAACGGACTCCCGTTGCGACCGTTTGATTGTTGGCGCTTCAGAGAAACGGACGGAATTTCCGGCAACCCGTTGCATGCCGCAGGCATGTGCTCTGGAAAGCTGGACCCGATCTGGCTCTGATTGAAGCGCCAGCAACCGCAACCCGACCACGATCGTGCAAACGCAGGAACCGCAGCAAAAATCCCTGATCGAGCGCATGGAAGGCGCTCTGCTCCTGCTTGCCTGTTTCATCGAGATCGACGGCCACGTGCACGTTCCCATGTACGAAAAATTCGAGGCCGAGCTCGACGAGCTTCGGCGCAAGGAAGACGTCAAGGAACGCGCACGTCGGCTTCTGGCCGCCTACAGCCGGGAGGGCGGGGTGAAGGCGATCGACAACAAGAACTTGAGCTGAGTTCAAGCGGCGGTCCCTTGCCGTATTTGGGCTTGCCGGTCCGGTGACCCATCAGGCTGTCGATGAGGCTGTCCGGAGCCTCGGCTGCGACCAGGCGATCCTTGAAGCTATGCCGCAAGGAATAGACCGTGTGGTCTTTGGTCGGGCGCAGGCCGTGTGTATCGAGATAGTTGTTCACCACCGCCGAGAGTGACGACGCCTTGTCGCGATAGCGCGGGAAGCCGTCCGGGCGACGTTTCAGCGCGGCCAGTGCCGTCCCGACCAACGGGATTTCGCGGCGTGAGTCCTCGGTCTTCAGCCGCCTTCCGTCCGGCAGCACTTCCACATACGGGATCGGCGCGTCCAAGTGGATCGAGTGACGCTGAAGATTCACCGCCTCGGACAGCCGCAGGCCGGTATCGGCGACCACCCAGAGGACAAGCTGTGCTTCCTCGTTCAGGCCAGCGAGCGCACCCGGAGCAAGAAGCCTCTTTTGGATGAACTCCGCCTCGAAGGGGCTGCGAGACTTCTCCACCTCGCCCTTGAGGCGCAGGCCCTTGAAGACATCGGGCAGATTGAGCCGCCGCCGGATGTTCATTTCCTTGAGCATCCGGCTGAGTTGGCCGATCGCCTTGTTTCCGGTCTTGGCGTTCGTCTCGCCGGAAACCACGCGCTCGCGCCACCATTCGCAATAGTCGATGCCGTCGTCGACCGTGACTTCGGTCACCGGCTTGTCGCCGATCAGCTTGACGAACTCCTTCACGGCGCGTTCCCGCCCATTGCGCCAAACGCGAAGCTGGCTTGGCGAGAAGCCCTTGGTTTCGTCCTTGGTGGCCGCCTCGTACTCCATAAACAGCTTGGAGAGCATGAAGGGAGGCCGCTTCTCGGTGCCGAGCAGGGCGGCACGGGCACCGGCGTCGTTCGCCATCCCGTTCAGGACGAGGGCTTCGAGGCGTTCCAGCCGCCGCTCGGCGGGGAGCATCAGGAGTTGGGTGTTTTCGAGATAATCGAAGCCGAGAGTTCGCGCCTGGCGTCTGGCCGCCTCATAGCCGTTGTACTCTCGGAGCGCGTGGCGCTCGGCGAGTTCCTGCCAATAGGCCTCCAGCGCCTCGTTCAGCTTGCCTGCCACGCGGGCCGCCCGGCGGCCATTGCGATCGGAGGCGATGCGGATTTTCGTCGTGTGCTTGACGATGCCGCGCGGGTCGAGCGCACGGAACTCGTTCGGGACGCGGCGGACGAAATGCCAGGTGCCGTTCCGACGGGTGAGAAAGTCAGGCATGACTCCCTCCCGAGTTGGACGGATTGTTGCGCGTTTTGTTGGTCGTTTTTGGCGACAGGGTTCGGCTCCGGTCTGCGATGCAAGACCGAACCTTACCGCTAGCGAAACGCCAGCCAATTGTAATTCTTTGTAATTTCAACTTTTGTGCCTCCGGCTGGAGGCACTCCGGTCATGCCGTGCTCAGAGCCCGGTGGAGCGGGTGATGAGCGTTGAGTGGCGCGCTCGGAGAGATTCGAACTCCCGACCCTCAGATTCGAAGTCTGATGCTCTATCCAGCTGAGCTACGAGCGCTCGCTCCCGGGCGGCGACGCGGCGGCCGCGGGAGACCCCAGACATATAGCCGGGCGGAGACGAGAAATCGACCTCCCCGTGAGCGGCTTTTTGCGAGGTCCTGGGGATCGCTGGCGGGCTTCTCCTTCTCCATCGCGTCGAAGAACGGCCGGGTCTTGGCGACCGGCAGCACCGCCAACACCGTGAGCGCTCACGCGCCGCCCACAGGACCACAGCCGCAACCGCCACAGCGACTGGCGGCATGATATCGGAAGGCAGGAGCAGCCGAGCTTCCAACCAAGAACGCCACGCCAGTGGTTCTCGGCTCGGGGGCCACTTCAGCCCGCTCGCCGGTACAAAGGTACGTCGGTGCGTCGCCGCATCGGTGGCGGCCGGCACGGACGTCGGTCGAGATCGTCCGGTGGTGGGCACGCGTGGGTCCGGCGAGCGGCGGCTCTCCTCGCACATGTGTCATTCCGGCGCGGATGCAGTCCGACCCGGCCGGTCCGCTGCCCGCCGAGCGACGCGACACGAGCAGCCGATCGGCGGGAACCGGCGCGCGGGCGGGCGTCGTGCGTTATCCGGCCAAACGTCGCCGGCTGTGGCGCGGGGCGTCGGCGCGGTCGGCGGCCACTGTCGTCGCCGCCGTTTCGGGTGCGGCCACTGTCGTCGTCACTGTTTCGGGCGCAGGCATTTTCGCCTCGGCCCCCGCAGGGACGGGCATTTCCGGGGCGGCCGTCTCCTCGTGCGCAGCCGCTTTCCACCCGGCCGCGTCCGGCACAGCCATCGCAGGCGTCGCCGTCTCACGCAAAGCCGTCTCGGGCGAAACCATCTCCGGCGTGCCCGCCGAGAGCACCATCGGCGCCGCCGTCTCCGGCATGGCCGCCGCGATCGCGGCCGGCACCCCCGGCTCGCCGGCATCGTCCGGCGACGCATCGTGCACCGGCACGGCCCGCTCCACCCGGTTGCGGCCGTTCGCCTTGGCGCGGTAGAGCGCGCGGTCGGCCGCCGCCATCAAGGGCACGAGCTCGCGGCCGAAGTCCGGCGTCGCCGCCACGCCGACGCTGACCGACAGCCGGCCGAGCCCGAGCCGCGGCGCCAGCCGCGCCACCGCCGTCCGGATCCGCTCGGCGATCCGCACCGCATCGGCGGCGCCGGCCCCCGGCAGCAGGCAGACGAACTCCTCGCCGCCGGTGCGTCCGAACAGGTCGTTCGGCCGGAGCGCTCCCGAGACGACCTCGCACAGGCCGCACAGCACCCGGTCGCCCGCCTCGTGGCCGAGCGTGTCGTTGATCCGCTTGAAATGATCGACGTCGAGCATCAGCAGGGCGGCCGGGACCCGGTTGACGGCCATTCGCCCGAGCGTCCGCTCGGCGCGGGCGAAGAAGGCGCGGCGATTGGCGATGCCGGTCAAGGGGTCGACCAGGGCCTCGCGGCGGTGCTCGAGCCCCAGCCGCTCCTTCACCATCGCCATCACCAGGAACGCCATGCAAAAGTAATGGAGGAGAAGGCTGGCGATGCCGGCCGGAACCGCGACCCCGAGGTTGCCCTGATCGAGGCGAATCGGAAACACGAGGCGGTCGGCGAACGGGATGCGCAGGAGAAAGATCGCGGCATGCACGATCAGCAGCACGATCGCCGGCCCGCGCGACACCAGCTCGTGGTCGCGGGCGTGCCAGTATTCCCGGGCGATCAAGAGGGTGAGCGCGCAGTTCAGGACCGAGAAGACGCGCACGCGCAGCACCGCATCGCCGTAGAAGAAATCCGTCTGGCACAGCGCGATCCACAGAAGTGCGGCGGCCGAGGCCGCGAGCAGCGCCGGGCGTCGCCCCTCGAAGCTGCGCGCGCCGCACCACATCGCGCCATAGGCGGCGAGCCACAGCGTGTTGCCGAGCACGATCGACGGCCGGTCCGGGATCACGCCGCGCAGGGCGAGGAGGCCGCCGCCGGCCACCAGAACGAGCATGCCGCCGCCCCACCAGGCGAGCGTCATCGCGCTGCGGTCCTGCAGCCAGGAGAACAGCAGCATCATGCCGCTCACTGCCGTCGCGAAGGTGGTGACGGCGTAGAGTGTGCCGAGATCGACGTGCATCGTGTTCCGCCCGCGGCGTCCGGGGTCGCGCCGCAGGGGTTCCTCTATACCCCCGACCCGTGAAGAACCGGTTTTCGTCGGCGACCCGCATTCCGTGAAAACATTGCGCGCCGCCCACCCCTGGAGGAGACGTTCGATGGATGTGAAGGCGGCGGTGGCGTTCGAGGCGGGCAAGCCTCTCACGGTGACGACGGTGCGGCTGGAGGGGCCGCGGGCCGGCGAAGTCCTGGTCGAGATCAAGGCGACCGGGATTTGCCACACCGACGAGTTCACCCTGTCGGGGGCGGATCCGGAAGGCATCTTTCCGGCGATCCTCGGTCACGAGGGCGCGGGCGTGGTGGTCGAGGTCGGCGAGGGGGTGACCTCGGTGAAGCCGGGCGACCACGTGATCCCGCTCTACACGCCGGAATGCCGCCAGTGCCCGTCCTGCCTGTCGCGCAAGACCAATCTGTGCACGGCGATCCGCTCGACCCAGGGGCAGGGGCTGATGCCGGACGGCACCTCCCGCTTCTCGATCGAGGGCAAGCCGCTGTTCCACTACATGGGCACCTCGACATTTGCCAATTACACCGTGCTGCCGGAGATTGCGGTGGCGAAAATCCGCGAGGACGCCCCGTTCGACAAGGTCTGCTACATCGGCTGCGGCGTGACGACCGGGGTCGGCGCGGTGATCAACACGGCAAAAGTCGAGCCGGGCGCGACGTCGATCGTGTTCGGCCTCGGCGGCATCGGCCTCAACGTCATCCAGGGGCTGCGGCTCGCCGGTGCCGACATGATCGTCGGCGTCGACCTCAACGACGACAAGAAGGCCTGGGGGGAGCGCTTCGGCATGACCCACTTCGTCAACCCGAAGGAGGTCGGCAGCGACCTCGTGCCCTATCTCGTCAACCTCACCAAGCGTGGCGACGACCGGATCGGCGGCGCCGACTACACCTTCGACTGCACCGGCAACGTCACGGTGATGCGCCAGGCGCTCGAAGCCAGCCATCGCGGCTGGGGCGTCTCGGTGGTGATCGGGGTGGCGCCGTCGGGCGCGGAAATCCAGACCCGCCCGTTCCAGCTCGTCACCGGCCGCACCTGGAAGGGCACCGCCTTCGGCGGCGCGCGCGGCCGCACCGACGTGCCGAAGATCGTCGAGTGGTACATGCAGGGCAAGATCGAGATCGACCCGATGATCACCCACACGCTGACGCTCGACGAGATCAATCACGGCTTCGACCTGATGCACCAGGGCAAGTCGATCCGCAGCGTCGTGGTGTATTGAGCGAACGGGTGGCCCGGCACCGGCCGCTTGCGGGAAAACACCGATAGCGCAAGGTGTTTACTGGGCTTTGGGAGGATCGTGCGACACTCTCCCGTGCGTCGGCGGATGCCGAAGAAGCGTCCGCGCGCGAACGGAGGCGTGTCGTGTGGCTCGATCCCTGGCGCTGGTTTCTCACCGCCCTCTCGCTCGGTGCCGAGGTGCAGGGCGTGGTCGCCCTGCGCACGCTTCGGCTCGCCGCCGGCGGGCCGCAGGCGCTCGTCGAGGCGCACCGGATGGTCGCCGAGAAGGTCGCGGCTTTCGCGGCGGCCGAGGTCGCCGGCGCGGCGGCGCTCGCCCACGGCGCGAGCCTCCCCGATGCGGCGGTGCGCGCCTTCCGGCCGGTCCGCCACTGCCTCGACGACAATTTCGAGCGGTTGTCGCGTCCCCGTCGCTGACGACATCTGCTCGAACCGTCCGCCCGAACCGCTCGCCCGAACCGCTCGCCGCATCCGCGCGTTGCATCGCGAGACGCGGCGAGGCGGACGGATGGCGCGCGAGGACGGCACGGTGGATTGTCTGATCGTCGGCGGCGGCCCCGCGGGGCTCACCGCCGCGACCTATCTCGCCCGCTTCCGCCGCCGCGTGATGCTGATCGATGCCGGCGCGAGCCGGGCGGCGCTGATCCCCGAATCGCACAATTATCCGGGCTTTGCCGGCATCGCCGGGCCGGCGCTGCTGGCCCGGCTGCGCGATCAGGCGGAGCGATACGGCGCGCGCCTCGCACACGGCGAGGTCGAGCGGATCGCGCGCGACGACGGCACCTTTTTCGCCGACGCCGGCGCCCTCACGGTGCGGGCCCGCAGCGTGCTGATCGCCACCGGCATCGTCGACGACAGCCCGGATTTGCCGGCGCTCACCGCCTTGGTGAAGGCCGCGCGGGTGCGCTTCTGCCCGATCTGCGACGCCTACGAGGCGATCGACAAGCGCATCGGGGTGATCGGCCCGGTGCGGCGGGCGGTGAGCAAGGCGCTGTTCCTGCGCACCTACAGCCGCGACGTCGTGGTGCTGGCGCTCGACCGCGAGGTTTTGCCGGAGGCCGAGCACCGCGCCGCGATCGAGGCGGGGCTCACGCTACCGCCGGGGCCGGTGGTCGACCTGCATCCGGACGGCGCCGGGCTTTTGGCGATCGATGCGGCGGGTGGTCGGGTGTCGCTCGACGTGCTCTATCCGGCGATGGGCGCGGCGGCGCGCTCCGGCCTCGCACTGGCGCTCGGCGCCGAGGCGGCGACGGGCGGCTGCCTGTGGGCGGACGGCAAGCAGCAGACCTCGGTGCCGATGCTCTATGCCGCGGGCGACGTCACCACCGACCTGCACCAGATCGCGGTCGCCACCGGCCACGCGGCGGTCGCCGCGACCGCGATCCACAACGCGCTGTCCCGCAACCTCTGCTGATTTTCTCGGTGGCTGCGCCGGCCGGATGGTTGCGCCGACGAGACCATCGCGCCGGTGAAACGAAGAAGGGCCGGCGCGGCGGCCGGCCCTTCGAAAGAACACGCGCGATCGTCGACGACGTCACGCGTCGATGATCGCCACGATGTGCAGGTCGTCCGGATCGACGATCACCACCTGGTCGCCCACCACGAAATACTCGTAAGCGCGCCAAGCGGGATGGATCTCGATCACCGTCGAGGGCACGCGGGCGAGCCGCACCGAGCGCGGGACGGCGGTGCCGATCGACAGCGAGAAGTTCACGTGCTCGACGCGCGGGCCGCCATGGCCGATCAGCGTGCGGTGGATCCGCGAGCGGTCCTCACGCGACAGGTCGGCATTGCCCGACCGGCTGCCGGAGGTCTCGTTGCGGCGGCCTTCGCGCTCGGACGACTGCCGGTCGGCGTTCTCGCCCCGCTGCTGCGCGGCGCGGCCGCCCTCGCGCTCCGAGGTGGCGCGGTCCGTCTTGGAGCTGCCGCTCTCGGCGGCGCGTCCACCCTCGCGGCGGTCCGGCGTCTGCGCCGAGCGCTCGCCCGACGAGGGGGCCGACTGCGCCCGCGGGCCGGGCTGGCCGGGCTGTGCAGTGCCGGACCCGGCGTTCGGGCCGGTGCGCGGGGAGGGCGTCGCCTCGGTGCCCGCCGCACCGGCGCCGCCGGTCGCACCAC
>NZ_AKZI01000003.1 GCF_000293785.1 Rhodovulum sp. PH10
GGTCTTGCCGGCGGGCGACTCGGTGCGGGTCTGCGCATAGGCGACGCCCGAGCCGATCAGCGCGAGTGCGGTGGTGCCGGCGAGTAGTGTCTTCAGCATGAGTGCCCTCCAGGGAATGTTCACGGTCGTAGAGATAGTAAAACGGCACCGGATCCGGCAAGTTAAACTCGTGTAAGCATTACGGCTGCGTAATGTTTGCCACGAATTCGTCACGAAGACTGTGGCGGTCTGCCACATTCCGGTCCGTCGCGGCCCGTCGCGGCGCATCGCGGCCGCGGGCCGGCTCGCCGGCGAGGCCCTCCGGTCTCCCGGAACTCACTGAAAAACGGCGATAAACCCCGGCGTTAACGGTCTCGTAACCATACACCCGGCAAATTTTGCCGAGGAACGGTGGCCGCGCGGCGGCAGGGGGCGTGCATGTCGGACGTGACGGCGGGGCGGGAGAGGGCCGGCTTCAGGTTCCCGACCCTGCGCGAGATCGGGCGGACGCTCGCCAGCGGCGACATCGCGCTGGCGATGGGCGTGATGACCATTCTGGTCGTCCTGATCCTGCCGCTGCCGCCCTTCCTGCTCGACTTCGCCCTCGCGATCTCGATCATCACCTCGGTGCTGATCCTGATGACGGCGCTGTTCATTCAGCGGCCGCTGGAGTTCTCGGCCTTCCCGACCGTGCTCCTGATGTCGACCATGCTGCGGCTCGCCCTCAACCTCGCCTCGACGCGCCTCATCTTGTCGCGCGGGCACGAGGGGGCGAGCGCCGCCGGACACGTCATCGAGGCGTTCGGCAACTTCGTGATGGGCGGCAACTTCGTGATCGGGATCATCGTGTTCACGATCCTGATCATCGTCAATTTCGTGGTGATCACGAAGGGCTCGGGCCGCATCGCCGAGGTCGCCGCGCGCTTCAACCTGGACGCGATGCCCGGCAAGCAGATGGCGATCGACGCCGATCTCTCCGCCGGCCTGATCGACGAGAAGGAGGCGCGCTCGCGCCGCAAGGACCTCGAGGACGAGAGCTCCTTCTACGGCGCGATGGACGGCGCCTCGAAGTTCGTGCGCGGCGACGCCATCGCCGGCCTGCTGGTGACCTTCATCAACATCATCGGCGGGATGATCATCGGCATCGCCCAGCAGGGGATCACCTTCTCCGAGGCGGGCCACTCCTACACGGTGCTGACCGTCGGCGACGGCCTCGTCACCCAGATCCCGGCGCTGATCGTCTCGACCGCCGCCGGCCTCCTGGTGTCCAAGGCCGGCCTCTCGGAAGCCGCCGACAAGGTCTTGCTGCGTCAGCTGTCGGGCTACCCGAAGGCGCTCGGCATGTCGGCCGCGGTGATGGGCGTGATGTCGCTCCTGCCGGGCATCCCGATGCTGCCGTTCCTGCTGCTCGGCGGCGGCGCCGGCACGCTCGCCTGGATGCTCCAGCGCAAGGCGACGGTGGAGACCGAGGTCGCCGCCGCCCGCACCGAGGCGGCCGCCCAGGCGGTGCCGACCGAGGAGCCGATCTCCGCCGCGCTGAAGATCGACGACCTCAAGATCGAGCTCGGCTACGCGCTGCTGCCGCTGGTCAACTCGCCGAACGGCAGCGACCGCCTGACCGAGCAGATCAAGGCGTTGCGCCGGTCGCTGGCGATCGACATGGGCTTCGTGATGCCGTCGGTGCGCATCCTCGACAACGTGCAGCTCGACGCCAACACCTACCTCATCAAGATCAAGGAGGTCGATGCCGGCACCGGGCGGGTGTGGCCGGGCCAGTACATGGCGATGGACCCGATGGGCGGGCAGGTGAACCTGCCGGGCATGCACACCACCGAGCCGACCTTCGGCCTGCCGGCAACCTGGATCGACGCCGCGCTCAAGGAGGAGGCGGCGGTGAAGGGCTACACGGTGGTCGACGCCGCGACCGTCCTCGCCACCCACCTCACCGAGCAGCTCAAGGCCAACATCGCCGAGCTGTTGTCCTATGGCGAGGTGCAGAAGCTCCTGCGCGAGCTGCCGAAGGAGCAGGGCGAGCTGGTCAAGGAGATCGTGCCGGCGCAGATCACCGTCACCGGCATCCAGCGGGTGCTGCAGCTTCTCCTCACCGAGCGCGTCTCGATCCGCGATCTCGGCACCATCCTCGAAGGCATCGCCGACGCGCTCGGCTTCACCCGCAATCCGAGCGTGCTGGTCGAGCACGTGAGAAGCCGCCTCGCCCGCCAGATCTGCGCCCAGTACACCACGCCCGCCGGCCATCTGCCGCTGATCGCGCTGTCGGCGCCGTGGGAGCAGGCGTTCGCCGAATCGATCGTCGGGCAGGGCGACGACCGCCAGCTGGCGATGCAGCCGTCGCGGCTGTCGGAGTTCATCATGCTGGTGCGCGAGCGGTTCGAGGAGGCGGCGCGGATGGGCGAATCGCCGGTGCTGGTCACCTCGCCCGGCATCCGGCCGTTCGTGCGCTCGATCGTCGAGCGGTTCCGCGCGCAGACGCCGGTGCTGTCGCAGTCGGAGATTCATCCGCGGGCGCGGCTGCGCACCGTGGGCAGCATCTGAGCGGATCGGCGATCGGGCGGCGGGCCGCGGCCCGCGGCCCGCGGCCCGCGGGGAAGCGGGGTCCGTCGCGCTTTCCTAAAATGCCACGGGAATTCGTAAGGCATTGTAATAAAAGGAGATATATGGTCGGGTTTGCGGCCGGATCACGAATTCGTGAAGTCGCGAAGGGGAAACTTTCCTCGCACGTAGCAGTTTGGTCCCGTGCACGAGGGGAACTGGACGCCAGCATTCGGACGCCACGCACTCGGAAGGGCCGATCGGCCCGCGACGGCCCCCGCTCCGTCGAACCCGAGCGCCACCACCGGCGACCAATGGTCAGGACAGGGGAGGGGTCAATGAAGAACGCTTCGCTCGCCACCGCCGATCGCATCACTCATCTGAAGGTGGTGGTGCTCGCCCTCGTCGCCTCGATCGCGATCATGGTCATCGGCATCACGGCGCACGCGACCGACGACACCCGCGGCTACGGCATCGCCTCGGTGCCGGTGAAGGCCTCGCCCATTCTCATGATGTCGAGCGACGAGCTGCGCGTGGTGCGCTGAGGCGCCCGCTTTCGCGCGCTCGCTCCGCGAGTTTCGCACCGAGAGTTTCGCAAGACGGCCGGGCGGAAAAAAACGCCCGGCCGTTTCGCGTTCCGGTGGAAGGTCGCCACGCTCCCGCTTCTCGAATCGCCGTCTCAGGATTACGAGCGCGGCATGGACAAGCCCCGCATCCGCCCCGCGACGCCAGCCGACATCCCGGCGGTGACGGCGATCTACGGCCATGCGGTCGCCAACGGCACCGCCTCGTTCGAGATCGAGCCGCCCGATGCGGCGGAGATGACACGGCGGATGGAGAAGCTGTTTGCCAGCGGCCACCCGTATCTCGCGGCGGAGAGCGAGGGGGCGGTGGTCGGCTACGCCTATGCCGGGCCGTATCGGCTGCGGCCGGCCTATCGCTTCACCGTCGAGGATTCGATCTATGTCGCGCCCGACGCGGTGCGCAGCGGCATCGGCCGCGCGCTGCTGTTTCACCTGATCGTCGAGAGCGAGCGTCGCGGCTTTCGCCAGATGGTCGCGGTGATCGGCGATTCCGGCCACATCCCCTCGATCGAGCTGCACCGCGACGCCGGCTTCCGCATGGTCGGCACGCTGGAGGGCGTCGGCTACAAGTTCGACCGCTGGCTCGGCACGGTGATGATGCAGCGCCCGCTCGGCGACGGCAGCAAGACGCGTCCGGGCTGAGAGACGCCGCCGGCCGAGCGGGCCGTGATCGCCCGCAGCGCGGGCGACGCCGGCGACGCTCCTGGCGGCCGGTCACGGCGCTGACGACGCCGATGGGTGGCGATGAAGGCCGGCGGGGCGACGCCGGAGGGCGCTCAGGTCCCGACCACCTTCAGGCTCACCCGGTCGAGCTCGCGCAAAACCCGGTCGAGCTCGTGGCCGACCTTGACGATCAGCCCGGTCGCCGACACCACCCGCCACGCGCCCTGGCGGCGGGCGAGCTTCGGCGTCTTCTCGATGCGGTAGAGCGCCACCTCGGCGGTGCGGCGAAACACCGAGAACACCGCGCGGTCCTTGTGGAAGTCGATCGCGTAGTCGCGCCACTCGCCGGCCGCCACCTTGCGGCCGTAGAGGCCGAGAATGCGGTTGAGTTCGGGGCGGCTGAAGGTCACCCGGGCGGCGGCGGCGGCGGCGGCGGAGCCGGGGCCGGGGAAGGGGGCGACGGGAAAGCCGGTGCTTCCCTCGCCCCCGCGGGTCTCGCTCGGATCGGATTCGCCAAAATCGAGGGTCATGCGGCTCCTCCTGGTCGCGTCCTGGCCGGTCGGACGTCTCGTCGTACGAACGTCATGATCACTCCGGCCGGGGCGCGAGGGCAAGCGTTTCCGGATGCGGGGAAACCCCCGGCCGGACGCACCGTTCCGGCGCCCGCCGGCCGCCCGGGAGGCCCCCAAAAGGCGCCCGAGAGGCGCTCGGGCCGCGTCCCCCGGCCGCCCCGAGCGGCCAGAGAGGCGCCCCGGGTCGCCCGCGACCGTCCCCGACGGCGGCTCGTGCCGGCCGCCCGCGACCGCGCGGCGGGCCGCGCTCACGCGATCTCACCGACCGATCACGCGTTCGTTATGTCTTTCATAATGCTGCCTGATTTCGGCCGTTCGGCGGTCGCCTCGGGCGGCTACACCGTCCTCATTGGCACTGGGTCCGGTCCGAGAAGAGAACCGGTTCCTCAGCCCCCCAGCCCCCCGGGCTCGTAAGGGCCGGACCCTGTGGCCATGTTCCAGACGGTTCATTCCCGAACGACACGCGGGCCGGTCATGCCGGCCCTTTTTTTGTGCCGCTGCTTTCGCGCACCGTCGCTTCTGCTGACCGTCGCTTCTGCGCGCCGGCGCCACCGGGCACCGGTCCTCGTCCCTGACCCCCGGCGCCCGCCGCCGGTCAGCGGCGGCCGC
The DNA here is from genome assembly GCF_000293785.1 of Rhodovulum sp. PH10. GTDB lineage: Bacteria > Pseudomonadota > Alphaproteobacteria > Rhizobiales > Xanthobacteraceae > Rhodoplanes. The sequence goes on from NZ_AKZI01000003.1 coordinate 4,958, forward strand.
GGCGCGGGTGGCGCTCCTCGGACGCGCCCTTGGGGTCGAACCCGACATAGATCACGTACTTGTCGAGATCGGCGGGTGACGGCACCGGCACCGCGATGTCCTCGGCGACGTGGGTGAAGGGCACGTTCGGCTGATCGGGGCCGATCGCCACCGACACCGTGTAGAGCTTCGACCAGATGGTCTTCGGCTGGATGCCCTCCTGCACGATCGCGTAGCGCAGCGGAATGGTGGTCTCGCCGGCGGCGCCGGCCGGCCCGAGAATGAGCCGGCCCTGCACCCCCACCTTGATCGACAGCGTGCCGGCATTGACCGTGCACGAGCGCGCGGTGCGGCCGAAGGTCGCCTGGTAGCGCAAGCCCATCGCCTGGTCGTTGCCGGGGGCGTTCATCTGCAGGGTGCCGGCGCCCTGGCGGATGTCGACCGGCGGGCAGGTGACGTCGAGCGTGGTCAGCGTCGAGTTGCCGGCGGCATCGCCCTGGGTCGCCTTGTCGGCGGCGCGCGACTGGGCCTGCGCCTCGGCCTCCGAATCACCGCCGAACAGGCTGCGGAAGCGGTCCATGAAGCCGGACGAGCCGCCGCCCCCGCCGCCGGCCGGCTCCGCCGGCTTGCCGTTGAGGAACTCGTCGGTCGCGGCGCAGCCGGCGACGGCGAGCCCGGTCGACAGCAGCAGCGCCGCGATCGTCGCCGTCCGCCGGCGCTTTCGCCGCGCGTCGGGCCTCTGCCGCCCCGCCGCCTCGTGCTCCGCCGCCGCCCGCGCCTCGATCGCCCGCGTTGCCGTCCGCCCGATCCGTTCCGCCATGCCTGTCCCCCACTGCCGTCGCTCGCGTTACCGATCGACCATGGCAGGTCCGTGACGCTCCCGGCGGCCCGGGTCAAGGGGTGGGATCGTCCTTCAGCCGTGCGAACAGCAGATGGTCCTGCCAGACCCCGTCGATGCAGAGATATTTGCGGGCGTACCCCTCGCGCGAAAACCCGCAGCGCTCGAGCAGGCGAATCGAGGGCTGGTTGGTCGGGATGCAGGCGGCCTCCAGCCGGTGCAGCCGCAGCGCGCCGTAGGCATAGGGCATCAGCGCCCGCACCGCCGCGCTCATGTAGCCCTGGCCGGCGAAGGGCGCGCCCATCCAGTAGCCGATGCTGCCGGCCTGGGCGACGCCACGCCGGATGTTGGCGAGGGTGATGCCGCCGACCAGCGCCCGGTCGGCGCTGCGATAGACGAAGAAGGCATAGGCCTGGTCGGCCCGCTGGTCGTCGATGTAGCGCTTGATGCGGCGGCGGAAGGCGCTGCGGGTGAGGTCGTCGATCGGCCAGGTCGGCTCCCACGGCGTGAGAAAGTCGCGGCTCTGCTCGCGCAGAACCGCCCACTCCTCGAAGTCCGCCATCAAGGGCGGACGCAGGATCACGCCGCCGGCCTCGAGGGTGACGGCCTGATCGGCGAGACTCGCAGTGCGGAAGAACGACATGGTTCGATCACGGCGCCTCGACACCGCGCGCATCTTGCGCGCGGTCCGGCCGTCCGCCGGGTCACGCCGCCTTGAGTGCCAGACTTTCGGCGATCGCTGCGGCGGATTCAAGTCTGCCGGGGCCGAGCACGGCGACCGCGGGCCGCGAGCGCGCCATCAGGGCACGGCCGGCGGCCTTGGTGCTCTCCACCGTCACCGCGTCGACCCGGGCGATGATCTCCTCCACCGGAATCACCCGGTCGTGGATGATCATCTGCCGGGCGAGCTGCTCGGCCCGCGCGCCGGAGCTTTCCAGCGCCATCAAGAGCCCGCTCTTCATCTGCGCCTTTGCGCGCGCCACCTCGACCTCGGTGATGGTGTCGGCGGCGGCCTCCGTCTCGGCCACCACCACCTGCATCAGCTCCTCGGCGTCGGCCGCGTCGGTGCCGGCATAGAGGCCGAACAGCCCGGTGTCGGCATAGGGCGAGTGGAAGCAGTAGATCGAGTAGCACAGGCCGCGGGTCTCGCGCACCTCCTGGAAGAGCCTAGACGACATCCCGCCGCCGAGCACGTTGGTGAACACCTGCAGGCTGTAGAGCGAGGGGTCGCGCTGCGGCACGCCTTCGAGCGCGATCGCCAGATGCGCCTGCTCGAGGTCGCGGCCCTCGACATGGACGCCGCCGGCGAAGCGGGCGGGCTCGGGCTTGCCGGGCCGGGCGCCGTCGATGTGGGCGAACAGCGAGCCGACCTGATCGACGATCGCCGCGTGATGGACCGCGCCGGCCGCCGCCACCACGGTGGTCGGAGCGCGGTAGTGGCGCGCGAGATAATCGCGCAGCATGCGGCTGTCGACCGCCCGCACGGTGTCCGGCGTGCCGAGGATCGAGCGGCCGACCGGCTGGTCGGCATAGGCGGTCGCCTGCAGGAAGTCGAACACCAGGTCGTCGGGGGTGTCCTCGAGGGCGCCGATCTCCTGGATGATGACGTTGCTCTCGCGGTCGATCTCGGCCGGGTCGAAGCGCGGATGGGTGAGGATGTCGGCCAGCACCTCGAGCGCGAGCGGCACGTCGGCGCGCAGCATTCGGGCGTAATAGGCCGTCACCTCGACGCCGGTCGCCGCGTTGAGGTCGCCGCCGACCGCCTCGATCTGCTCGGCGATCTGCCGCGCGGTGCGCGTCTCGGTGCCCTTGAAGGCCATGTGCTCGAGAAAATGCGAGACGCCGTGCTCGTCGGAGCGCTCGTACCGGCTGCCGCAATTCACCCAGACGCCGAGCGAGGCGGTCTCGAGGTGGGGCATGTCGTCGGTCACGACGATCAGCCCGGAGGGAAGACGGGACACCTCGACGGTCATGCGGTTGCTCCTGCGCCGGCCCCGGCTGCGGCCCGGCCATGGGTGAGAATCGTGCGGGCGACGGCCTCCTGGTCGGCCGGCAGCACGGTGATGCGCTCCTCCCGGCGGGGGAGGTCGCCGAGCCATTCGGGCAGGCCCGGCCGCACCCCGCAGGCGGCCTCGACCGCATCCGGGAATTTTGCCGGATGGGCGGTGGAGAGCACGATCATCGGCACCGTCGGGTCGCGCGGCTCCTTCTCGGCGACCGCATAGGCGACCGCCGTGTGCGGATCCATCAGGTAGCCCGCCTCGCGCCGCACGGTGCGGATCACCGCCGCGGTCTCCTCCTCGCTCGCCCGATCGGCGGCGAACAGCCCGCGCATCTCGGCGAGCGCCTTTGCGCCGACCGTGAAGCTCTGCGCCCGGCTCAGCGAGGCCATGGCGACGCGAACCGTCTTGGGGTCGCGGCCGCCCGCCTCGAACAGGAGCCGCTCGAAGTTCGACGACACCTGGATGTCCATCGACGGCGAGGAGGTCGCCACCACGTCGCGCACCTGATAGGTGCCGGTCGCCAGCGTGCGGGCGAGGATGTCGTTGACGTTGGTCGCGATCGACAGCCGGTCGACCGGCAGTCCCATCTTCGCGGCGACCCAGCCGGCGAAAATGTCGCCGAAATTGCCGGTCGGCACCGAGAAGGCGACCTTGCGGTGCGGCGCGCCGAGCGCGGCGGCGGCGGCGAAATAGTAGACGATCTGCGCGACGATGCGGGCGAAGTTGATCGAGTTGACGCCCGAGAGGTTCACCCGGTCGCGAAAAACGTGGTCGTTGAAGAGGCCCTTCACGATCGCCTGGCAGTCGTCGAACGTGCCTTCGATCGCCAGCGCGTGGACGTTGTCGGCCTCCGCCGTCGTCATCATCCGCCGCTGCACCTCGGAGACGCGGCCCTGCGGATAGAGCACGAACAGGTCGGACTGCGCCGCCCCGCGGAACGCCTCCACCGCCGCGCCGCCGGTGTCGCCGGAGGTCGCCACCACGATGGTGCTGCGCGCGCCGCGCTCGGCCAGCGCCTGGTCCATCAGGCGGGCGAGGATTTGCATCGCCAGATCCTTGAAGGCGAGCGTCGGCCCGTGGAACAGCTCGAGCACGAAGGTGTTCGGCCCGACCTGCACGAGCGGCGTCACCGCCGGATGGCGGAACGTGTCGTAGGCCTCCTTCGCCATGCGGGCGAGGGTGGTGTCGGCCAGCGCGTCGGCGGTGAACGGCCGCATCACCTCGACGGCCAGCTCCGCATAGGGGCGGCCGGCAAAGCCCGCGATCGTCGCCCGATCGAACTGCGGCCAGCTTTCCGGAACATAGAGGCCGCCGTCGCGGGCGAGGCCCGCGAGCGTCACGTCCATGAAGCCGAGGGGCGGGGCCTCGCCGCGGGTGGAAATGTAGCGCACGCTCGTTTCGTCGCCTCTTGCTGCCGAAGCTCGAGAGAAGCCCGAGATCCTTGCCGCGCAGCACGGCCCGTCTCCGGCCCGCTTCGGCCCGGATCGCGGGGCCGGCGGGTAAATCTCTGGAATCGCTGACCGTTCCAGGGCCGGGGCGGGGGCGCGCGGCGGCGTGCCCGGCACACTAGTCGGAACGCATCGCGGGCACAAGGACGCCCGCCGCAGGGCCGAATCCGGATAATATGGGGGCATGCGCCGTTCGTCCCGCGTCTTCACCGTCCCGGCCAGCGTGCCGTTCCTGCCCGTTCTGGCCGATGCGCTGCTGGACGGCGCGCTGGTGCCGGGCTTTGCCTGCCGGCACGACCCGGCCGCGCTCGCCGGGGCGACGCTCTATCTGCCGACCCGCCGCGCCTGCCGGATCGCCCGCGACGTCTTTCTCGACGCGATGGGCGGCGAGGCGGCGATGCTGCCGAGGATCGTCGCGCTCGGCGACATCGACGAGGACGAATTGGCCTTCTCCGCCGCGGGCGAGGGGAGCGTCGCGGAGGGCGGCGCGGGCGAGGACGAGGCGCCGGAGGGCGGCCTCCCGGAGCCGTTGGACCTGCCGCCGGCGCTGCCGGGGCTGGCGCGGAACCTGCTTCTGGCGCGGCTGGTGCAAACTTTCGCCGCCGGCGTGCGCAAGAAGACCGGCGAGCCGCCGCTGGTGGTCGGCACGCCCGCCGCGGCGCTGGCGCTGGCCGAAAAGCTCGCCCGGCTGATCGACGACATGACGATGCGCGGCGTGCCGTGGGCCGCGCTCGACGGGCTGGTGCCGGACGAGCACGACGTCTACTGGGCGCTGACGCTCGATTTCCTCAAGATCGCCCGCGACGCGTGGCCCGCCGTGCTCGCCGAGCGCAAGACCATCGAGCCGGCGGTGCGGCGCGACCGGCTGATCGCCGCGGAGGCCGCGCGGGTGGCGCGGCTCGACGGGCCGGTGGTGGTGGCGGGCTCGACCGGCTCGATCCCGGTGACGGCGCGCTTCATCGCGGCGGTGGCGAAGCTGCCGCACGGGGCGGTGGTGCTGCCGGGCCTCGACACCGGGCTCGACGACGCCTCCTGGGCGGCGATCGCCGGCATCGCGGAAACGTCGGGCGACATCGCCGAGCCCGAATCGGGGCATCCGCAATTCGCGCTGCACGGGCTTCTCGAAACGCTCGGTCTTTCGCGAGCCGAGGTGGCGGTGCTCGGCGAGCCGGGCCGGCACGACCGCGCGGTGCTGTTCTCCGAGGCCTTGCGGCCGGCGGCCACGACGCATCTGTGGCAGGCGCGGCTGATCGCCGAAGATTTCGGCAAGGCGCTGACGAGCGGCCTGCCCGGGCTTTCGGTGATCGAGGCGGCGACTGCCGAGGAGGAGGCGCTGGCGATCGCCGTCGTCCTGCGCGAGGTGTTGGAGACGCCCGGCCGCACCGCGGCGCTGGCGACGCCCGACCGCGCGCTCGCCCGCCGGGTCGCCGCCGCGCTCGGGCGCTGGCACGTCACGGTCGCCGACACCGGCGGCACGCCGCTCGCCGACACCCCGGCCGGCGTTTTCGCGCGGCTCGCGGTCGAGACCGCGCTCGGCGGCGTCGCCCCGGTGCCGCTGCTGGCGCTCCTCAAGCACCCGCTGGTCCGGCTCGGCGCGCCCGAGCACGGTTTTGCGCACGCCGTCGGCACGCTCGAGCGGGCGGTGTTGCGTGGGCCGCGTCCGCGCGCCGGCACCGCCGGCCTCGCCCACGCGCTGGCGACCGTGCGGGAGGAGCTGGAAAAGGCGCGGGCCGGCGAGCCATCCGCGATTCATCGCGCCGATCCGCGGGCGTCGCTCGCCGACGCCGACCTCGCCGCCGCCGAGCGCTTGGCGGAGCGCCTCGCCGCCGCGCTGGGCCCGCTCGAAAACCTCGACTCCCGCAAGCCGCAGTCCCTGAAAACCCTCGCCGAGGCGCATGCCGCGGTGGTGGCGGCGCTCGCCGACGACGGGGCGGGCGAGGTCGCCGCCTTCGAGGGGCCGGACGGGCGGGCGCTCGCCGCGTTCTTCACCGACCTCGCGGCGGATGTCGCTGCGGAGAGCTTTCAGGTGCGGCTCGACGACTATGGCGAGCTGTTTCGCACCGCGATCGCCGACCGGATCGTTCGCCAGCCGCCGGTGACCGGGGCGCGGCTGCAAATCCTCGGCCTGCTCGAGGCCCGGCTCGTCGCGGTCGATCGCATGGTGCTGGGCGGGCTCGCCGAAGGCGTGTGGCCGCCGGCGCCGAGCGGCGATCCCTGGCTCAGTCGGGGCATGCGGCTCGCCCTCGGGCTCGATCTGCCGGAGCGCCGCATCGGCCTCTCGGCGCACGATTTCGCCCAGCTCGCGGGCTCGGCGCCCGAGGTCGTGCTGACCCGCTCGGCAAAGGTCGGTGGCGCGCCGGCGGCGGCGAGCCGTTTTCTGCAGCGTCTCGCGGCGGTCGCCGGCCCGGCGTGGCAGGACGCCGTGGCGCGGGGAGAAAAATATCTCGGCTTTGCCCGCGCGCTCGACCGGCCGACCGGCCCGCCGCAGCGCGCCGCCCGCCCGGAACCGCGGCCGCCGCGCGAGGCGCGCCCGGTGTCGCTCTCGGTCACCGAGATCGAGCACTGGCTGCGCGACCCCTACACGATCTACGCCAAGCATGTTCTCGCTCTCGCACCGCTCGATCCGGTCGATTTGCCGCCCGGCGCAAAGGACCGCGGCACCGCGATCCACGCCGCCGTCGCGGCTTTTGCGACACAGTATTCCGAGGCGCTTCCGAAGGATCCGTTCGCCGAGCTCTTGGCGATCGGCCGCGAGACATTCGCGCCGCTCGACGACTATCCGGAGGCGCGCGCCTTCTGGTGGCCGCGCTTCGTCGACATCGCCCGCTGGGTCGCCGATTTCGAGCGCGGGCGCCGCGAGAGCATCGCGACGCTGCGGGCGGAAATCCGCGGCACGCTCGACATTCCGGTCGGCGAGCGCGTGTTTCGGCTGGTGGCGCGGGCCGACCGCATCGAGAAGCATCGCGATGGCACCGTCGCCATCCTCGACTTCAAGACCGGCATTCCGCCGTCCTCCAAGCAGGTGCGGCTCGGCCTGTCGCCCCAGCTCACGCTCGAAGGCGCGGTGCTGCGCCGCGGCGGTTTTTCCGACTTTCCCGCCGGGCTGTCGCTCGCCGAGCTCGCCCATGTGCGGCTCAAGGGCGGCGAGCCGGCCGGCGATTTTTGTGCGGTCGCGTTCGAGGACGTCACCGCCGACGCCGCCGCCGACAAGGCCTTCGCGCGTCTGGTCGGGCTGATCGCCCGGTTCGAGGACCCGGAGACGCCGTATCGCTCGCTGGTGCGCTCGATGTGGAAGACCCGCTACGGCACCTATGACGACCTCGCGCGTGTAAAAGAATGGTCGGCCGGCGAGGGAGACGGGGAATGAGCGTGCTCCGAGGAGATTTTGCCGATGCGGTATGCCGTCGTGATCGAGAAGGCCAACGGCAACTACTCGGCCTATGTGCCCGATCTGCCCGGCTGCATCGCGACCGGGCCGACGGTGCCGGAGGTCGAGGCGAGCATCCGCGACGCCATCCGTCTCCATCTGGACGGGTTGCGGGAGGACGGCTTGCCGGTGCCCGAGCCGAGCAGCCTCGCCGAGTACGTGGAGGCGTGAGGCGGAGCGCCCTCGGCACGAGGCGAACGGCACGTCGGGCCCGCCCATGAGCGCCCCGCGAAAAATCCCCGAGGCGATCACCGCGGTGCAGACCGCGGCGGCCGATCCTGCCGTGTCGGCCTTCGTGGCGGCCAATGCCGGCTCGGGCAAGACGCACGTTCTGGCGCAGCGCGTCATCCGGCTGTTGCTCGCCGGAGTCGATCCGGCAAGAATTCTCTGCATCACCTTCACCAAGGCGGCGGCCGCCAACATGGCCGACCGGGTGTTTTCCCAGCTCGCCGGCTGGATCTCGCTCGACGACGCCGCGCTCGACGCCAAGCTTTTGGCGCTCGGCGTCAAGACGGTCTCCGCCGGCCAGCGCGAGCGTGCGCGAAAACTGTTTGCCGCCGCGCTCGACGCGCCGGGCGGGCTGAAGGTCGAGACCATCCACGCCTTCTGCACGCGGCTCCTGCAGCGCTTCCCGTTCGAGGCGGAGGTGCCGGCGCAGTTTTCCGTGCTCGACGACCGCGCGACCGACGAGCTGTTGGATCGTGCGACGCTCTCGGTGCTGCTCGAGGCGACCGCGACCCCCGAAAGCGTGCTCGGGCAGGCGCTGGCGGACGCGCTCGCCTGTGCGGCCGATACCACCTTGCGCGATCTCCTGCGTGAGACGGTGTTTCGCCGGCACGCGCTCTCGGCCTGGTTCGCCGCATCGGGCGGGCTCGCCGGCGCACTTGAAAAACTCTCCGAGACGCTCGGCGTCGCGCCCGGTGAGACGGCCGCGACCATCGAGAAGAGCATCGTCGAGAGCCCGCTGCTGCCGGCCTCGGAATGGAAGGCGGTCGCTGCGGTCTACACCGGCGGCAGCAAGACCGACGTGGAGAAGGCGGACTGCCTTCTGGAGGCGCTCGCCACCAGCGGCCCGTCACGGATCGATGCGTATTCGCGGGTCTTCCTCACCGAAAAGGGGACCCCGCGCAAAACGCTCCTCACCTCGGCTCTGGCGAAGAAGCATCCAGCGGTTGCCCAAAGGCTCGAGGCGGAGAAGGACCGCCTGGTCGCCCTGCAGGCGAGGCGGCAGGCCGCTGCCTGTCGCGACCGCACCGCCGCGCTGCTGACGCTCGCGGAAGCCGTGATCAAAAAAATATCCACCGAGAAGGCGCGGCGCGGGCTGCTCGACTACGACGACCTGATCGACAAGACGCTCGATCTGCTCGCCCACACCGCGCCCGGCTGGGTGCATTACAAGCTCGACCGTGCGATCGACCACGTGCTGATCGACGAGGCGCAGGACACGAGCCCGAAGCAGTGGGAGATCGTCCGCCAGCTGGTCGCCGAGTTCACCGCGGGCGAGGGCGCGCGGCCGGGCCGGCGCAGCATTTTTGCGGTCGGCGACGAGAAGCAGTCGATCTTCTCCTTCCAGGGCGCGGCGCCGAAGGAGTTTGCCCGCAACCGCCGTTTCTTTCAGACGGCGCACCGCGCCGCCGGCCTGCCGTTCCTCGCGACCGAGTTCAAGTTCTCGTTCCGCTCGGGCGCCAACGTGCTCGGCGCGGTCGATGCGGTGTTTTCCGGTCCCGGCATGGCGGCGAGCATCACTTCGGATGCCGCCGGCATTCCGCCGCACGAGGCCTTGCCCGACGCCGCCCCGGGCGTGGTCGAGCTGTGGCCGCTGATGCCGCCCGACCCGGTCGACGAGATCGAGGGCTGGGACGCGCCGTTCGACGCGGTGGTGGAGACCAGCCCACAGGTGAAGCTCGCCGGCCGCATCGCCCGCACCATCCGTGACACGATCGCCTCCGGCGAGCCCGCCGGCAGCACATCGCGTCCGCTCCGGGCGGGCGACGTGCTGGTGCTGGTGCGCCAGCGCGGAAAAATGTTCGAGGCGATCATCCGCGCGCTGAAGGAGGCGGGCGTGCCGGTCGCCGGCGCCGACCGGCTGACGCTGACCGAGCACGTCGCGGTGATCGACCTGATGGCGCTCGCCGACGCGCTCTTGCTACCGGAGGACGACCTGGCGCTGGCGATCGCGCTGAAGAGCCCGCTGCTCGGCTTCGACGACGACCTCCTCTTTCGGCTCGCCTGGCGGCGGCCCGGCTCGCTGCATGCCGCCCTGATGGACGCTGCCGACGAAGACCCGGCCTTCGCCGCGGCCGCCGCATGTTTTGCCCGCTGCGCGGAGGTGGCGCGACGCGAGAGGCCGTTCGGCTTCTTCTCCTGGCTGCTCGGCGCCGAGGGGGGACGTGCCCGCATCCTCGCCCGGCTCGGCCTCGAGGCGAACGACGCGCTCGACGAGTTTCTCTCGCTCGCGCTCGACTACGAGCGGGCCGAGACGCCGTCACTCCAGGGTTTTGTTGCGTGGCTGCGGGCGGCCGAGACCGAGATCAAGCGCGACATGGAGATTTCGCGCGACGAGGTGCGGGTGATGACGGTGCACGGCGCCAAGGGGCTCGAGGCGCCGCTCGTCTTCCTCGCCGACACCACCCAGCCGCCCGCCGGCCCGCGTGCGCCGCGCCTCCTGCCGGTGCCGATCGCCGGTGCCCCGCCCGGTGCCGCCGAGGGGATCGTGTGGGCCGGCCGCAAGGACGGCGATCCCGCCGCGGTCGGCGCAGCGCGCCAGCAGGCGAGCGCCGAGGCCGAGGACGAGTATCGCCGGCTCCTCTATGTGGCGATGACGCGGGCCGCCCACCGGCTGGTGGTTTGCGGCTGCAAGGGCGCGAGGACGCCGCCCGCCGGCTGCTGGCACGAGCTGATCGAGCGGACCTTTGCCGGCGGCCCGGCGGTGACCGAGGACGAACGGGAGGGGTTCGACGAGCCGGTGAGGATTTTTCGGAAGGTGGCGGACGTGCCGGCCGTGGTCGCCGCGGCGTCCGAGGAGCCGCCGCCGGCGCCGGAGCCGCCGGAGCCCGGCTGGCTGCGCACCCCGCTCGCCGCCGGCTGGTCGGGCGCCGGCGAGAGGGCTCCCGGGCCGCTCGCCCCTTCTGTGGCGGACACCGCACGGCCGGTCCGCCCCCGCTCCGCCGAGGCGGCAGAGGCTCTCGCCGCAGCGCGAAAAACCGCGATCGCCCGCGGCGTGTTGGTGCATCGGCTGCTGCAGACCCTGCCGGACCTGCCGGCCGCGCGCCGGGCGGCTGCGGCCGCCGATTTTCTCGCTTTGCGCGCGACCGACCTCACCACCGCCGAGTGCGAAAAACTCGCCGCCGAGATTGTGGCGCTGCTCGCCGATTCGCGGCTCGCGCCCTTGTTCGGCCCCGGCAGCCGCGCCGAGGTGCCGATCGTCGGCCGCCTGCCGGCCGCCCCCGGCGGGCCGATCCGCGTGGTCTCCGGCCGGGTCGACCGCCTCGCGATCACCCCCGAGGCGGTGCTGATCGCCGACTTCAAGACGAATCGCCCGGCCCCGAAAACCGCCGCCGCGGCGCCGCCCGCCTATGTCGCGCAGCTCGCCCTCTACCGCGCGGTGCTCGCCCGCATCTATCCCGACCACCCCGTCCGGGCCCTGCTGGTCTGGACCGACGGCCCTGATCCGATGGAGCTTTCCGCCGATCTCCTGGACGCCGCCCTGGCCCGCATGGCGGGGCTGCCTTGACGGGTGGGGGGTGCATTCATACGTTTCCCGCCACAATCATCGACAAGCACGATAGCCAAAGCGAGCGAGGTACTCCCCATGGGCGTCTCCAAGGTGTCCGACCAGGATTTCGAGGCCGAGGTCCTGAAGTCGGACAAGCCTGTCGTCGTCGACTTCTGGGCGGAGTGGTGCGGCCCCTGCCGCATGATCGCCCCGGCGCTCGAGGAGATCGCCAGCGGCGCGCTCGCCGACAAGGTGAAGATCGTCAAGCTGAACGTCGACGAGAACCCGAAGGTCGCCGCGCAGTACAACATCATGTCGATCCCGACGCTGATGCTGTTCAAGAACGGCGAACTGTCGTCGCGTCAGGTCGGCGCCGCGCCGAAGCAGAAGCTGGAGCAGTGGATCTCGTCGGCGGTCTGACGCCGCGCCGCTTCGTCCGCCTTCCCCCGTGGACCGGCGGGCCGGTCGTTCCCGGCCGTATCGCTCGGCGGCGGCCGGGATTTCACCGAGCCTGCCGTCCGGCCGGCCCCGTCCGCGGGCCGGCTCCTTCCCCGGAGCGCGCGCCGCGTCTCGTGAGACCGAAGCCGCGCGCCTCCGCACGAGAGAGACCGATCATGTCGACCGCGATCGCCGACAACAGCGCCCCCGAGGAGCAGATCATCCTGGTCGATGCGAGCGACAAGCCGATCGGCGTCGCCGGCAAGACCGAGGTGCATCGCCGCGGCCTCCCGCACCGCGCGATCTCGGTGCTGGTGCGCAACTCCGCCGGCGAGCTTTTGATCCAGCGCCGCAACCCGCAAAAATACCATTCCGGTGGCCTGTGGGCGAACACCTGCTGCAGCCACCCCCGGCCCGGCGAATCGACGCTGGACGCGGCGCTGCGCCGGCTGCCCGAGGAGATGGGCTTCAGCTGCACGCTGTCGCCGTTGTTCATCACCCGCTACCGGGCGAAGCTGTCGAACGGCTTCATCGAGGACGAGCTGGTGCACGCCTTCGGTGGCACCTTCGACGGCGAGGTTTCGCCCGACCCCGAGGAGGTCAGCGAGCACGCGTGGGTCGCGTTCGACACGCTGTGGGCCGACCACAAGGCGAACCCGGCCGCCTACACGGTGTGGTTCCGCCACTATCTCAACGTCCATCACGACGAGATCGTCGCCTGGCTTTCCCGCCCGGCGTGACCGGGCGGTCGCTGGTCGGGTGGTGACGGCACGATGATCGCGAGCGGCAATCTCTTTTCCGGCTGCGGCGCGCCGCAGGCCGACGAGGTCGTCACCGTGCTCGCGGACGGGCCGGGCGTGCGCATCGAGCGGATCGTCTCGACCGGCCAGGCGAGCCCGGACAATTTCTGGTACGACCAGCCCGCCGCCGAATGGGTGGTGCTGCTGACCGGCTCGGCCCGGCTGCGCTTCGCCGACGAGCCGGCGGCGCGCGAGCTTTCTCCCGGCGACTGGGTGCACATCCCGCCCCACGTCCGCCACCGGGTCGAGGCGACCGATCCCGTCGTCGCCACCGTCTGGCTCGCCGTCCATCACGGGTGATGGCGCCGTGACGCGCGCCGGGTCGATCGGCCGCCGCCTGCCGTCGGCTCACGACTTCGGCGACGTGCCGGAAGACGTGCCGGGCGGCTCGGCCACCGGCCCGGTCGCCTTCAGGGTCTTTCGCAACGCCCCGACAGCGCCCGCCGACACGGCGCCGGCCCGGTTGCCGAAGCTGCCGCGCACATAGGTCGCCACCGCGGCGATCTCGGCGTCGGTGAGCTTCCAGGCGAACGCCGGCATCGCGGAGGGGGTCGGGCGCTGGTCGGTCGCCACCGTCCGGGCGCCCTCCAGGATCACCCGCAGCACCGTGGTCGGGTCGGATTGCTGGACGACGGTGCTGCTCGCGAGCGGCGGAAACATGCGCGGCACACCGCTGCCGTCGGTCGCGTGACAGGCGGCGCACTGGTCGGCGAACACCTGCCGGCCGGCCGCCGTCACCGCGCGGTCGGCGGCGCGGCTGCCGCCACCGGGGCCGGGGCCCTGCGCCTTCAGATAGACCGCGATCGCCTCGAGGTCGGCCTCGGTCAGGTTCGACAGCGAGTACTTCACCACCTCGGCCATCAGGCCGGTGGCGCCGCTGAAGCGGTTGCGGCCGGTCTTCAGGTACTCCACCACGTCGGCGACCGACCAGCGGCCGAGCCCGGTGCGCTGGTCGTCGTCGAGCGACGGCGCCCACCAGCCCTGCACCACGCCGCCGCGCAGCGCCGGGCCGGAATTCGCGCCGAGCGCGTTCTTGCCCGTGTGGCAGGCGCCGCAGTGACCCGGCCCCTGCACCAGATAGGCGCCGCGGTTCCACGCCTCGCTCTGGCGCGGATCGGGCTCGAAGGTGCCGGGCGAGAAGAACAGCAGGTTCCAGCCGCGCAGGAACACCCGGTGGTTCAGCGGCCATGTCAGGTCGTTTGCGGGCGGCCGGCTGCGCACCGGATCGAGCGTGTTCAGATAGGCGCGGATCGCCAGCACGTCCTCGCGCGGCATTTTTGTGAAGGAGGGATACGGGAAAGCCGGGTAGAGCCGGCTGCCGTCGGGGCGGATGCCCTCGTGCATCGCGCGGTAGAACGCCTCGTCGGTCCAGGCGCCGATGCCGGTGTCGCGGTCGGGGGTGATGTTGGGCGTGTAGATGGTGCCGAACGGCGTCGGCACCGCGCGCCCGCCGGCGAACGGCTTGCCGCCCTCCACCGTGTGGCAGGCGATGCAGTCGGCGGCATCGGTGAGATATTTTCCGCGCGCGATCCGGCCATACGAGACGTCGGCGGCGGCGGCCGGCACGGAGGCGGGCAGCGTGGCGGCGGCGAGCACGCCCGCGAGCAGCACGGGAACGAGGGTGGAGCGAAGCGGCGTCATCGTCGTCACGCCTGCACCAGCGGGCCGGGGCTCTTCAGATACTGGTTGCGGATCGCGTCCGCCGCCCAGTAGGTGAGCGCGCCGACGGTGCCGGTCGGGTTGTAGCCGGGGTTTTGCGGGAATGCGCCGGCGCCCATCACGAACAGGTTCGGCACGTCCCAGCTCTGCAGATAACGATTGACCACGCTGGTGGTCGGGTCGCTGCCCATGATGGTGCCGCCGGTGTTGTGCGTCGTCTGGTACGGCACGATCGAGTAGGAGCCGCCGTGCTTGCTGATCTTGATCTCGCGCGGGTTCATGGCGCGGGCGATCTCGGCGGCGCGCGCGGTCAGATGGTCCGACATGCGGTGCTCGTTGGCGGTGTAGTCGAAGGTCATCCGCATCAGCGGCCGGCCGTAGACGTCGCGATAGGTCGGGTCGAGATCGAGATGATTGCCGCGATGGCTCATCACCGCGCCGTGGGTCGAGACGGTGGCGGTGTGCATGTAGTTCTTCACCATCGCCTGCTTCCATTTCGCGCCCCAGCGCGGCGTGCCCTCCGGCGTCGGGTGGAACTCGATCGGCCGGCCGCCGGTGTTCCAGCAGGCGAGATAGCCGCCGCCGATGAAGCCGAGCCCGCCGTGATCGAAATTGTCGCCGTTGAAGTCGTCGATCGCCATGCCGAGCGCGCCGGCGCCGACGAACGGGTTCATGATCTCCTCGTCGAAGAAGGCGGCGACGCCCGACACGATCTGATACGCGTAGTTCTTGCCGACCACGCCCTCGCCGGTCGCCGGATCGTACGGCTTGCCGATGCCCGACAACAGCATCAGCCGCACATTGTGGAGCTGATAGGCGCACAGCACCACGAGGTCGGCCGGCTGCTCGTACTCGTTGCCCTGGGTGTCGACATAGACGACGCCGGTGGCGCGCTTGCCGGACCCGTCGAGGGTGACGCGCAACACCTCGCTGCCGGTGCGCACCTCGAAATTGTCCTTGCGCATCAGCACCGGGATCACGGTGGTCTGCGGGCTCGCCTTGGAATAGTTGCCGCAGCCGAACTTTTCGCAGAACCCGCAATAGGTGCACGGGGCGAGCGTGACGCCGAGCGGGTTGGTGTAGGCGCGCGACATGTTGGCGGACGGCGCCGGGAACGGATGCAGGCCGAGCTTCTGCGCCGCCTCGGCGAAGCGCAGCGGGCCGTACACCATCTCCATCGGCGGGTTCGGATAGTCGCGCGAGCGCGCGCCCTCGAACGGGTTGCCGCCCTCGACCAGCCGACCGCCGAGATTGCCGGCCTTGCCGCCGATGCCGCACAGATACTCGAAGCGGTCGTAACAAGGCTCGAGCTCGTCGTAGGTGACGCCCCAGTCCTGGATCGTCATGTCCTCGGGCAGCGCGCCGTAACGCTGGGTGTTGTGCGTGCGCGCCAAAAAGTCCGACGGCAAGAAGCGCCAGGTCTGGCCGTTCCAATGGATGCCTGCGCCGCCGACGCCGGTGCCCGGCAGGAACGAGCCGAGCCGGCGCATCGGCAGCGCGGTCTGGCTCGCGTCGTTGCGGAAGGTGAGGGTTTCGCGCGAGGGCTCCTGAAACAGCGCGCGGCGCCAGTAATAACGCAGCTCGTCCTGGGCGAAGGTCACGCCGAAGTCGGTCGAGGTGTCGCGCCAGCCGCCGCGCTCGAGCGCCACCACGTTCAGCCCGGCGTCGGTCAGCTCCTGGCCGAGGATCGCCGCGGTCCATCCGAACCCGACCAGCACGGCATCGACCGGCGGCAGTTTTTGCGCCATGTTTGGAACTCCCGAGGTGCTACGCGTTCCAGGTGCTACGCGTTCCAGGTGCGGCTCGTGTCGGACGCGGACGCGCGCGAATAGAAGCCGGCGCTCAGTCCCCGACCTGCCAGCCGGGGCGGCCGAGAATGCCGACGGGGGGAAGATCGAGCCGCTGATTGTGCTTGCCGACATACGGACGGTAGTCGTAGCGGGCGCCCGGAAAGCCGATCAGCTTCCAGCCGACCATGTCGCGGTTGCCGCCGTAGAGCGGGTCGGAGAAGAAGCCTTCGATGGTGTTCTGCAGCAGGAGATCGAAGAAGGTCTTTGCCGGCGCGTTGGGCAGCGCGAGCGTGTCCTTCTCGAGCGCGGTCAGAAGCTCGTCCTGCTGCTCGCCGGCGAGCGCCGAGAACGTCTTGTCGTCGAAGGTCTGCGTACAGTGGGCGTCGATGTCGGCGAGCGCCGCGCGATAGAGCTGCGCCGGCGTGAGACGGGTCTGATAGCCCTGGCCGTCGCTGCCGGTCTGCCACGGCCCCTGCATGTACCAGCGCTGCGCCCGCCCGTACGGCCCGTCGAGCTGGCGGTCGATGAAGGTGGTGACGCCGGCCTCCACGGCGCCGGGACCGGTGTCGTCGGCCGGGATCAGCCGCGCCACCATCGCGTCGAGACAGGTCGCCTCGGCGGGGGAGAGATAGCGATAGCCGCCGGGCTCTGCCGGAACCGGCGCGTTGGCCTCGCCCGGTTGCCAGGGTACTTCGCGGGAATAGGTGCGGGCGCCGGCGGGCAGGGTGTCGAGGCCGGCTTCGGCGCCGACCAGCGCGCCGATCGTGAGAAGCGTTCGGCGGCTGACATCGGCTTTGCTCATCGCGGGGGGATCCGGCACGTCGGCGCAGGCCGACGATCACCGTCCCGCGCACACGAATGAACTCACCTCGGTCAATCTCCCGCAGCCTGGAAGAGTTCCATGTCGCGGGCGTGACGCCGCAGCGACTGTGTACGCTGGCGAACTCGTGAGCGGCCGGGCCTCGTGATACCAACGGTGCCTGAAAGCGACTCTCCCCGTCACCCTGAGGCGCCCGGCGAAGCCGGGCCTCGAAGGGCGACGCCCGGGCCGTTCATCCTTCGAGGCTCGCTCCGCTCGCACCTCAGGATGACGGATCAAAGTCATCCGCCGTTGGTATGAGATCGTCGTGAGACCGTCGTGAGGCCGACGTGACACGGCCGATGTCGGAGTTTTTTCGTTCGATCGGCGCGGCCCCCGAAAGGACCGCGCCGATCGTCGTCGTCGTGAAAGCCGACCCTCGTGGGATCAGCGCTGCCCGGTCAGCAGCGGCGTGATCCGGCGCACCGTGACGCGCCGATTGGCGCGCACCGGGCCGTCGCTCGGCACCTTGAGATACTGCTCGCCATAGCCCTGCGTGACGAGGTTCTCCGCCGGCACGTCGAACTGCTGGGTGAGCACCAGCGCGACCGACTCCGCCCGGCGGTCCGACAGCGACAGGTTGTCGACGTCCGAGCCGACCGCGTCGGTGTGGCCCTCGATCAGAAAGACCTCGCGCGGATTTTGCGAGATCGCCCGGTTGAGCCCGTCGGCGATGCCGGCGAGGCGCTGGATCTGATCGGGGTCGAGCGACCACGAGCCGGTCTCGAACGTCACCGTGTCGAGGTCGATGCGGGGCATGCGGTCGCGCAGCGGCGCCGAGTAGCGGATCTCGTCGAGCGTGTAGGCCCGCTCGATCGGCATCACCGGCGGCGCCGTCAGGGTGTCGTAGAGCAGCGCCGGGTTCGCGCTCTCCATGTCGACGATGTAGCGGTCGCGCGGGATGCGCACGACGGGCGGCGGCACGTCGACGAAGAAGCCCGGGCCGAAGCCGGGGCCCCAGCCGGGACCGCGCGGGCCGCGGCGGCCGGGCGGGCCGAAGCCCGGGCCGTGGCGGTTGTCGATCAGCACGATCTCGCGGCCGTCCGGCAGCACCCGGGTGCGCCGCAGGAGATAGCCGTCCTCGTCCACCACCGTGACGACCCGGTCGCCGCCCGGCCGCACCACCACGGTGACGCGCTCGTCGCCGCGCCGCTCGGTGCGCACGTCGCGCGCGCCGTAGCGGAAGCGGTCGAGCTCGTCGTGGCGGATGATGGTGCGGTTGCCCTCGCGAATGATGGTGCGATCGGGCTCGCGGATGATGGTGCGGTCACCCTCGCGGCTCTCGCGGCGCTCGCCGCGCACCGCGTCGATGCCGCGCAGCGGCCGGCCCTGCGGCGATTGCGGGGCGATGCCGGCGCCGGGCGGGGCCGGCGGAATCGGCCGGTCGGCCTGGTCGGGCCGCAGCGCCGGACCACCCGGACCACCGGGACCACCGGGACCTCCTGGGCCGCCCGGCCCGCTGGAGGGACGCGGTCCCGGCTGACCGGGGCGCGGAGCAGGCGCCGGCTGATCGGGAGCGGCCCGATTCGGGGCGGCCTGATTCGGGGCCGGCTGGCCGGGGGCGGGGCGCGCCTCGTTCGGCGCCCTCTGCTCGGGACCGGGGGCGGGCGCGGGCGCGACGCTCGGGCGCGGACCGGGCTGGGGCTGGCCGGCCGGCGGCGGAGCCGGACGGCCGCGCGGGCCTTCCTGAGCGTTCGGGGGCGGCGCCGGCGGCGTCGGCCGGGTGGCGTTCGGGGGCGGCGCCGGCGGGGTGGGGCGCTCGGCGTTCGGCTGAGGCGGCGGTGCCGGCGGGGTGGGACGCGGCTGCGGCCGCTCGACCCGGGCCGGCGGCTCGGGCGGACGGGGCGGCGCGGCACGCTGCTCGGGCGGCGGCGGG
>NZ_AKZI01000004.1 GCF_000293785.1 Rhodovulum sp. PH10
ACTGGTGGCCAAAATCCATCACTCGGAACTGATCACCCGAATCCGGTATGATCAGCGCCGAGGCGTACGCCACCCTGCGCGACACCGCCGAAGGCCGGGCGCCGCTCGATGCCGCCGCCGCGACCCTGGTGGCGCTCACCGCCGGCGGCTTTCTGGTCGAAGACGGAGAGGACGAGCGGGAGGCGGTCGCCGAGACCCACCGTGCCGCCCGCGAAAACTGCGAGACGCTGCATCTCGTCCTGGTGCCGACGCTGTCGTGCAATCTCGCCTGCCCCTACTGCTTCGAGCCCGGCGTCACCCCGGTTGCGGGCCGCACGGCGATGACCGAGTTCGTGCGGGACGATCTGTGCAGCCTGGTTCGCGCTGCCGTCGCCGAGGGCACCCGCACGCTGCGCGTCACCTGGTACGGCGGTGAGCCTCTGGTCGGCTGGCAGAACCTGGTCGACACCAGCGAGCGGCTGATCGCCACCTGCGAGGCGGCCGGCTGCGGCTATTCGGCCGAGATCGTCACAAACGGCACGCTGCTGACCGCCGACCGCGCGCGCAAGCTCGCTGCGCTGAAGGTGACGCAGGCGCAGATCTCGCTCGACGGCCCGCCCGACATCCACGACCTCCGGCGGATCGGCCGCAACCGAAAGCCGACCTTTGCGGCGGTGGTGGAGGCGATCGCCGCGGCCGCGCCGTGCCTGCGGGTGGCGGTGCGGATCAATGTCTGCCGGCGGGTCGCCCCGCGGGTCGAGGAGGTGCTGGCCATCCTCGCCGCCCGCGGGCTGAACCGAAGCGTGAGCGTGCATCTCGCACCGCTGCGCCCGGCGCCCGGCGCGGCCGGCAGCGCGCCCCCCGCAGCAGCGGCCGGCACCGCGATCGACTGGCTCGACGACCGCGAGGTGGCGGCGCTGCGCGTCGCCTTCGACGACCTGTTGCGCCGCCACGGCTTTCCGGTCCATCCGACCGGGCTGCCGCAGCCGCGCGGCACCGCCTGCATCGCCGACCAGGACGCGAGTTTCGTGATCGAGCCGGACGGCACCGTGCAAAAATGCGACTGGACGGTCGGCATCGCCGGCGCCGCGGTCGGCCGGCTCGGCCCCGGCGGGATCGAGTTCGACGAGGACATCGCGCGGTGGCGTGACCTCGACGTGCCGGACGATCCCGAGTGCGCCGCCTGCCGTTTCCTGCCGCTGTGCCGCGGCGTCTGTCCGCTGCGCCGGCTCGCCGGGGAAAAGCCGTGCCTGCCGTTCCGCCACGTGTGGGCGCGGGTGCTCGCCCGCTCGGCCGGCTTTTCGCCGGACGAGGCGGAGGCGGTGGAGCCGGCGCTCGACGGGCCGGGCCTGCGCGGGGTCGGCCTCGCCGACATCGCCGCCCTCGCCGACCGGGCGGAGCGGGAGCCGCCGTGTGACCTTCAGTAGCTCGCCTGCCCGCCGGACAGGTCGAACACCGCCCCGGCGTTGAAGCTGCAGGCGTCCGACGCCAGCCAGGCGATCAGATCGGCCGCCTCGGCGGTGGTGCCGAGCCGCTTCATCGGGCTCCGGTCGATCATCGCCTCGATCACGGCGGGCTCCATCGCCCGCACCACCTCGGTGTCGATCGCCGCCGGCGCGACGCAGTTGACGCGGATGTCGGTCGCCGCCAGCTCCTTGCCGAGCGACTTGGTCAGCGCCACCACGCCGGCGCTCGCCGCCGAATAGGCCGCGAGCCCGCGCCGTCCCTCCTTCGCCGCCAGCGAGGCGACGGTGACGATACGGCCGCGGCCGATCCGCCGCATCTGCGGCAGCACCGCGCGCACCACCTGATAGACGCCGGTGAGGTTGACCGCGAGGACGGTGTTCCACTCCTCCTCCTCGAGCCGGTCGAGCGGACCACGCGGGCCGCCGAGGCCGACGCTGGTCACCAGAATGTCGATCCGGCCGGTGCCGGCGATCACCTCCTTCACCGCGGCGGCGACGTCGGCGGTGCGAGTGACGTCGACCGCGATCGAGCCGACGCCCTCGTGCGGCACCGGGTCGAGGTCCCAGGCGAAGACGTTCGCCCCACCCGCGCGAAACCGCTCGGCGGCGGCCCGGCCGATCCCCCTCGCCCCGCCGGTGACGACGGCGGTCTTTCCGGAAAAGTCGTAGCGCACGGTCATGAAGGCCTCTCCCCGCATCGGGCACGGAAGCGACCATCCTACACGCATTGCGTGACGATCCACCGCCCGCCCGCGACGGGTCGCGACCGGGCGGCACCGTTTGCGCCGACGACCGCCGCGCGCTACCGTCCGTCGGGTCGTTTCGCACCGTCGCCGGCTCCGCCGGCATCCATTTCCGCTTCCTCCCGTTGCCCCGTGCTCCCATGAAGATCTTTCGACACCGCCTCGATCTCGCCACCACCGCCCCGATCGAGATCGTCGACCTCACCGAGCGGGTGCGCGAATGGGTCGCCTCGACCGGCGTGACGGACGGGCTCGTCACGGTGATCACGCTGCACACCACGGCGCGCATCAACGTCAACGAGCGCGAGCCGCGGCTGCAGCAGGACATGGTCACGCATCTGAAGCGCGCGATCCCGAAGGACGGCGACTGGCTGCACAATCTCGACACCGTCGACGGGCGCGACAACGCCCATTCGCACCTGCTCGGCCTGTTCATGACGGCCTCCGAGACGATTCCGGTGAGCGGCGGCGCGCTGGTGCTCGGCGAGTGGCAGAGCATCTTCTTCATCGAGCTGGACGGCCCGCGCGAGCGCCGTGCGGTCGAGCTTCAGCTTCTCGGAACAGACTGATTCCATGACACCGGACGACATCGGCGGCTTTTTCGCAAAGCGAACGAGCCTGAACCTCGACGACTATCTCGAGCTCGACTTCACCTTCGAATGCGTCGGCGACCCGCGGGAAGCGGCCGCGCATCTGTGCAGCGAGCAATCGACCGCGCAGTGGCACCGTGTCGGGATCGACGAAGATTTTAGGCCGCGCTTCGCCGCCAAAGTGCTCGAGCTGGACGCGCAGCCGAGGCCCGGCTTCTCGATTCCGGTCGAGGGATTTGCCGCCGGAAAGCCGGTCCATGCCTGCCGGGTGACGATCGCCCATCCGCACGGCAATTTCGGCCCGAAAATCCCGAACCTCCTGTCGGCCGTGTGCGGCGAAGGCGTCTTCTTCGTGCCCGGCATTCCGCTGATCCGGCTCGAGGACATCCGCTTTCCGGCAAAATTTTTGGAGGCGTTCGAGGGGCCGCGGTTCGGCCTCGCCGGCCTGCGCGAGCGGCTGAAGGCGTACGATCGGCCGATCTTCTTCGGCGTCATCAAGCCGAACATCGGCCTGCCGCCCGAGCCGTTCGCAGAGCTCGCGCACCAGGCGTGGTGCGGCGGGCTCGACATCGCCAAGGACGACGAGATGCTGGCCGACGTGCCGTGGTGCCCGCTGGAAGCGCGCGCCCGGCTGCTCGGCGAGGCCCGGCACAAGGCCGAGCAGGAGACCGGCGTCCCGAAGATCTATCTCGCCAACATCACCGACGAGGTCGACCGCCTGGTGACGCTGCACGACCTCGCTGTGAAGAACGGCGCCAACGCGCTGCTCGTCAATGCGATGCCGGTCGGGCTGTCGGGCGTGCGGATGCTGCGCAGGCATGCGAGCGTGCCGCTGATCGCCCACTTTCCCTTCATCGCCTCGTTCGCGCGGCTTCCCGCCTACGGCATCCATTCGCGGGTGCTGACGCGGCTGCAACGGCTCGCCGGCTTCGACGCGGTGATCATGCCGGGCTTCGGCCCGCGGATGATGACGCCGGAGCACGAGGTGCTGGACTGCGTGCGGGCCTGCCTCGAGCCGATGGGATCGATAAAACCGTGCCTGCCGGTGCCGGGCGGCAGCGATTCCGCCGCCACCCTCGAGGGCGTGTACCGAAAGGTCGGCAGCAAAAATTTCGGGTTCGTGCCGGGCCGCGGCGTTTTTGGGCACCCGATGGGTCCGGCCGGCGGCGCCGCCAGCATCCGTCAGGCGTGGGACGCCATCGCCGCGGGGGTATCGGTCGCCGAGCACGCGAAGGCGCATCCGGCACTGGCGGCAGCCTTGGACGTTTTCGGGCGACGCTGACCGGCCCGCCACCGCTGGTCGGTAGGGTGCGCAAAGCGAAGCGTGCGCACCTCGGGAGTGCGCACCTTCGGGCACCTGCGTCGACGCCACGTGGGCACGGCGCGCAACCGCGCGCCTTCCGCCCACCCTAATCGGTCTGCTCCGTGCCGCTACGCCTTCTCGGCGGCGGCCGGGGCGTCGGCTGCAGGTGCCGGCCGGGGCGGCGGGCGGTCGGCGTCGATCTGGTCGGCCACCTCGTGCAGCAGGCGGGCGACCTGGCGCGCGCCCATTGTCTTGGTCATGCCGGTGGTCGCGGCGTCGAGCAGCACCAGCGCGCCGTCGCCGACGCCCTCGCGTTC
Source organism: Rhodovulum sp. PH10 (assembly GCF_000293785.1). Classification (GTDB taxonomy): domain Bacteria; phylum Pseudomonadota; class Alphaproteobacteria; order Rhizobiales; family Xanthobacteraceae; genus Rhodoplanes. Next base: position 4,399 of record NZ_AKZI01000004.1, read on the forward strand.
CGCCTCGGCGGCCAGCCCGGCGAGGCCCTCACGCCAAAAAGTCTCGGTGCGCACCCGCTCGGCGTCGAGGATGCGGTCGATCGGCGCCAGCCGCTCCGACGACGAGCGGGCGGAGGTCGCAGACACCCGCGCCGCCGCCGCGCGGTCGGCCGCCGGCTCGGTGTAGCGGCGCTCGGCCGCCCGTGACGCGGTGGTCCCCGCGCCGGCCGCCTTCAGCGCCGCGGACCGGGTGCGCATCCGCCGCTTGTCGCTCCAGATCGACCAGCCGCCGAAGGCGAGCGCACAGGCGCCGGCGATCAGCAGCACCCAGTTCGGCGCGCCGTCGCGCAGGGCGTTCACGCCCTGGATCGCCACCAGGGCCGCACCGGCGGCCGCCAGGCCGACGGTCAAAAAGAACGAGACCAATCGTATCATCACGAAATCTTCCGAGCGGGATTTTTGCGTCCGAGCGTCGAAAAGCCGCCCGGCGTATCGGCCGGGGCGGCGAGCGGGATACCGATCCTCGCGCCCGTGGCGCCCGGTCTGTCAAGTCCGGGGGCTCCCGCATCCGCGCCCTCGCCCGCCCTCGCCCGCCCGTCGGTCCGCCGTACCCGTCGCGCCGCCCCCGGCTGCCGGCCGGCGGCGCGCGGACCGATGCCGCATTGGTGCCTTGTTGGCGGCGCTGATCGAGCGGCGAGGAAGGGGAGAACCGATGACCGCAGCACCTCGCAAACCCGCGCGATCGACCACCGTTCTCGGCACCCTGATGCTCGCCGCCGGCCTCGCCTGGAGCGGCGCCGCCGGCGCCCAGGAGGCCAACGGCCTGCCCGGCGTGCGCAGCTACGGCGGCCCGATGTTCGGCAGCTCCAAGCCGATCGGCGGCGGCGATCCGGTGCGCCAGGGCGCGCCCGCCTGGGACCTGAACCACGACGGCGTCTACACCTGCGAGGAATGGCAGATCTATGCCGGGCGGCTGTTCGACAAGGCCGACGCCAACCACGACGGCAAGCTGGACCGCAAGGAGTTCGCGACGCTCGGCAAGTACGATCCGCTGTTTCGCGACGCCGACATGGGCTATTTCGACGACGACCGCGACGGCCGGGTGTCGCGCGCCGAGTTCGTCGGCAAGAAGAGCATCCTGTTCGGCCGCTACGACCGCAACGGCGACTGCCGGGTGACGCCGGAAGAGCTGAGCGGCGGAGGCGAGCGAAAAACCTTTGCGCCGACACTTTCCCCGGGCGGGATCGGCGGAAAGATCCCGTTCTGACCGACGACCCCCCGCCCGACGGCGGCGCCGACGAGCCCATCGTTCGCGACGGACGCCCGCCACGCCCCGCCATCGCCGACGAATCCCCCCACCCCCGCAGAAAAATCCCCCGAGTGCCCTCATGCCCAGTGCCCTGTTCACGCCGGTCGAGATCGCCGGAAAGACCTTCGAGAACCGCATCGTGGTCGCGCCGATGTGCCAGTATGCCGCCAATGACGGCGTGGCGAGCGACTGGCACACGACCCATCTCGGCATGCTGGCGAACTCCGGCGCCGGCCTGGTGATCGTCGAGGCGACGCATGTCGAGCGGCGCGGCCGGATCACCCATGGCTGCCTCGGCCTCTACTCGGACGCGAACGAGGCGGCGCTCGCCCGCGTCGTCGCCCACTGCCACGCCATCGGCGCGGCAAAAATCGGCGTCCAGCTCGCCCATGCCGGCCGCAAGGCCTCCTCGCAGCGCCCGTGGGACGGCGGCAAGGCGCTCCGCCCCGACGAGGACCCGTGGCCGACCATCGCCCCCTCGGCGATCCCGTTCGGCGACAACTGGCACGTGCCGGCCGAGATGGACGAGGCCGAGATGGAGCGGGTGATCGCCGCCTTCGCGCAGGCCGCGGCGCGCGCGGTGCGGATCGGCTTCGACACCATCGAGCTGCACGCCGCGCACGGCTACCTGATCCACTCCTTCCTGTCGGCGGTCTCCAACCAGCGCGGCGATTCCTACGGCGGCTCGCGCGAAAACCGCATGCGCTTCCCGGTGGCGGTCGCCCAGGCGGTGCGCGCGGCGGTGCCGGCCGGGCTGCCGCTCGGCGCCCGCATCACCGGCGACGACTGGCTCGACGGCGGCATCGCGGTCGAGGAGGCGATCGTTTTTGCCCGCGCGCTGAAGGATCTCGGCTACGATTATGTCGACGTCTCCTCGGGCGGGCTGACGGCGGCCGCCCGCAACCCGACCGGGCTCGGCTACAACGTGCCGCTGGCCGAGGCGGTGCGGCAGGCGACCGGGCTCGTCACCCGCGCGGTCGGGCTGATCGTCGACCCGCATCAGGCCGAGAGCATCGTCGCCGAGGGCAAGGCCGATCAGGTTGCGCTCGCCCGCGCGATGCTCGACGATCCGCACTGGCCGTGGCACGCCGCCCGCGAGCTCGGCGGCGAGGTCTCCCGCCCGCCGCAATATCTGCGGGCCGGCCCGCATTTCTGGGCCGGGGCGGTGACGAAGCACGGCACCTGAGAGTTTTTTGTACGCTCGAGGAGGCGGCGCGATGATCCGGGACGGCGACGACGACGGCGGTCCCGACCACGACCGCCGGGCGATGCTCCTCGCCGCCGGGATCGGTGCCGGGCTCGGTGCCGGCCTCACGGCCACCGCCTTCGCGAGCCCGGCCGGGGCAGCGCCGCGCAAGACCAACGCGGCCGCCGGCCCGATCTCGGCCTACGGGATCGACGGCGGCACGCTCGGCCTCACCCCCGGCAGCCCGCTCGACCAGACGCAGCTCTTCCAGCGCGCGCTCGACCGCGCGGCGGCGGCCGGCAGCCCGCTGGCGCTGCCGCCCGGCGTCTACCGGGTCGGCGGCCTGCGGCTGCCCGACGGCACCCGGCTGGTCGCGGCGCCGGGCTCGGTCCGGCTCGAGCTCACCGAGGGCGCCTCGCTGCTCTCGGCCGCGAATTCCGCCCGGATCGCCCTCGACGGCCTCGTGCTCGACGGCCAGGGCAAGCCCTTGCCCGACGACCGCGGGCTGCTTCACTGCGAGAACGTCGAGCGGCTCGCCGTCACCGACTGCGATGTGGTCGGCGCCGGCGCCACCGGCATTCACGCGCTCGCCTGCGGCGGCGAGATTCTCGCCTGCCGCTTCACCGACACCGCCGACGTCGCGATCGTCACCCGCAACGCGCGCCACATGGTGATCGCCCGCAACACCATCGCCGGCGCCGGCAATGCCGGCATCCAGGTGCTGCGCTGGGAGGCCGGCGAGGACGGCACCCTGGTCGCCGACAACCACCTCACCCGGATCCGCAACCGGGACGGCGGCACCGGCCAGTTCGGCAACGCGATCAACATTTTTCGGGCGAACGGCGTAATCGTGCGCGGCAACCGGGTGCACGACTGCGCGTTTTCCGGCGTGCGCGGCAACTCGGCCTCGAACCTGCAGATCGTCGGCAACACCGTCACCAAGGTGGGCGAGACCGCGCTCTATTCGGAGTTCTCGTTCGAGGCGTCGATCGTCTCCGGCAACATCGTCGACGGCGCCCAGACCGGCGTCGCCATCGCCAATTTCGCCGACGGTGGCCGGATCGCCGTGGTCCAGGGCAACATCCTGCGCAATCTCGCGCCGGGCACGGTGAACCCCGACCCGGAGTTTCCGCTCGGCGTCGGGATCGGCATCGAGGCCGACTCGACCGCGGTCGGCAACGTGATCGAGCGGGCGACGGCGATCGGCATCGGCGTCGGCTGGGGGCGCTACGTGCGCGACGTCGCGCTGACCGGCAACGTGGTGCGCGACAGCGGCATCGGCATCGGCGTCACGGTGGCCGACGGCGCCGGGCCGGTGCTGATCTCGGGCAACCTGATCTCCGGCAGCCGGATCGGCGCGATCGTCGGGCTCGACCACAAGGTCCCCGTGACGGGCGACCTGTCGGCCGACAATACCGCCCGTTTTTCGCACCTGGCGATAATCGGCAACAAGACGGATCGTCGGGCACCACCGTAATATTGGACTATTCTGCACCGCACTACGGACGTTGCAGTGCGATTAATTCCTTTTTAACTGGAGTTCCTCGTCCAGCCGGCAAATTCGGCCCGCGACCCGAAATTAATACTGGCGAGCGGGGCACGTCCTGGTTTATACTAAAGTCGAAATCGGGAGGCGAGGTCGCCCCGGCCTGCAGTCCATCGACGAGGCTCGTTCGGGGGGTCGGGCCGGCTGCGCCAGCGGCCGCACGGCTCCGTCCGTGTTTGCACCGGGATCGGCCCTCGCCGGTTGCCGCGTCGCCCGTGCGAGCTTCGCGTCCCGACGACCGAGCACGACCGACCCGCACGCCCGGCGACGGCGAAGCGGGGGAGCGAGACGAGGGAGGAAGGCCATGGAGTGTGCCCCGGAGACCACCGCAGCACGCGGCATCCGCGTCCCGGTTGCCGGCCTGTTCGACCGGCAACTCTGCCCGTGCTGCCATGCCGAGTTGATCGCGCCCGACCAGTCGCGCCACGTCAGCGACGCCCTCATCCACCACGTGTGGACCTGCGACGAATGCGGCACCGCCTTCTCGACGCTGGTCCGTTTCGACCGATGGGCGACGCCGCCCTGCCGGGCCCAAGCGGCGTGAAGAGCGGCGTGACGAGCGGCGTGAAGAGCGGCTCGAGCGCCGCGTGGAGGGCCGCGTAGCCGGGTGCTTCTCCGACGGCGCGCCTTTCGGTGAACGGCCGCGACGAGGATCTCGGTGAACGGCCGCGACGAAGATCGAGGCCTGGAAGATCGAGGCCCGGACGACCGAGGCCCGGACGATCGGAACCCGGACGATCGGAACCCGGACGATCGGAGCCCGCCGGCGCGCGCCCGACCAAAACACCCCGACCCCGGCCGCACCCGTGCGGCCGGTTCCGTCTTCTCCCCTCCCTCGAGTCACACGACACCGGCACCTCACGCCCCCCGCGTCACACGACCGTCATCTCGACCGCTCCGCCACTCGGATCGCACCGCCACTCGGGTCGCACCGTCACATGCGTCGCATATCCGAGTACGCCGCAGCGCCCCGTGCGTCGCCCGGCCGGGTGGTCGCACCGCCGTGTGGGTCGCATGGCCGCACCGAGCGACGCGGCCCCCGCGAAACGCGCGAGGCGACGACGATGCTGCACCGCGAACCGCCCGTCCCGCTATTGCCCAAGCCCCGAAAACACGGCTAACTCCGGCCGGTCGTCGCCGACCACGGGGGCCGCCGTCCTCCTTCTCTGGACGCGCAACAGCAGGATCGCGAGCCGATGTTCTCCCACCTGATGATCACGCGGCGCTTCGCGCCGCTGTTCTGGTGCCAGTTCTTCAGTGCCTTCAACGACAACTTTCTGAAGAACGCGCTCGTCTTCCTGATTCTGTATCATCTTTCGGGATCGAGCTCGGAGGCGCTGATCACGCTCGCCGGCGCGACGCTGATCTTCCCGTTCTTCATCCTGTCCGCGCTCGGCGGCGAGATCGCCGACCGCTGGGACAAGGCGCTGGTGGCGCAGCGCCTGAAGCTCGCCGAGATTCCGGTGGCGCTGGTGGCGGTCGCCGGCTTCTGGTTCCATTCGATCGCGCTTCTGTTCGTCGCGCTGTTCATGGTCGGCGTGATCGCCGCGCTGTTCGGCCCGATCAAGTACGGCATTTTGCCCGATCATCTGAAGCGCTCCGAGCTGCCGGCCGGCAACGCGTTGGTGGAGGGCGCGACCTTCCTCGCCATCCTGCTCGGCACCGTGGTCGGCGGCCTCGCGGCAAAAGACGGCGGCGACCCGGCCGCCTTCGCCTGGCTGATGATCGTCGTCGCGCTCGCCTGCTGGGGCTCCTCGCTCCTGATCCCGCGCACCGGCGAGGGCGCGCCGCATCTGACGATCGACAAGAACATCTGGCGCTCGACCACCGGCCTTCTCGGCTATCTGCGACGCGAGCCGCGGCTGTGGTGGACCGCGCTGGTGGTGAGCTGGTTCTGGCTCACCGGCGTGATCGCCTTGTCGCTGATGCCGCCGCTGATCAAGTCCGCGCTGGGCGCCGCCGAGGAGGTGATCACCGCCTATATCGCGATCTTCTCGATCGGCATCGCCGCCGGCTCCGCGCTCGCCGCCTGGCTCGCCAGCGGGCGCATCGTGCTGCTGCCGACCGTGTTCGGCGCCGTGCTGCTCGGCCTGTTCTGCATCGATCTCGGCTTTTGGCTGTCGGGTGTCGCTTCGCCCGCGGTCGGGCGCGGCTTTTCGGAGGTGCTCGGCTCCGCCCGCGGCCTGCACGTCGCGATCGACCTGTTCGGCATGGCGGTCGCCGGCGGCCTGTTCATCGTGCCGGCCTTCTCCGCGCTGCAGGCGTGGTCGGCACCGGAGCACCGCGCCCGCGTGATCGCCGCCAACAACGTGCTCAACGCCGCCTTCATGGTGGCCGGCACGCTGTTCGTCGCGCTGCTGCAGCTCGCCGGCCTGTCGCCGCCCGCGCTCTTTCTGCTGCTCGGCGCCGCCAATCTCGCGATCGCCTGGGTGATCTTTCGGACGCTGCCGACCAACCCGGTGCGCGACTTCCTCGTCTCGATCTTTCGCGCCCTGTTTCGGGTCGAGGTGCACGGCCTCGAGAACGTGGAGAAGGCCGGCCCCAACGCCATCATCGCGCTCAACCATCTGAGCTTCCTCGATGCGCCGCTGGCCCTCTCGATCCTGCCGAAGGACCCGGTGTTCGCGATCGACGTCCACATCTCCCGGCGCTGGTGGGTGAAGCCCTTTCTGCGCTTCACCCGGGCGATGCCGATCGACCCGACCAATCCGTGGGGCACCCGCGAGCTGATCCGCGCGGTGCAGGGCGGCGAGAGCCTGATCATCTTCCCCGAGGGGCGGATCACCGTCACCGGCAGCCTGATGAAGATTTACGACGGCGCCGGGCTGATCGCCGAGAAGTCGGGCGCGATGGTGCTGCCGGTGCGCATCAAGGGGCTCGAGCAGACGCCGTTCTCCAGGCTCGAGCGCCACCAGGTGCGCCGCCGGCTGTTTCCGAAGGTCACCGTCGACATTCTCGAGCCGATCCGCCTGCACGTGCCGGACGAGCTGCGCGGCAAGAAGCGCCGCGTCGCCGCCGGCGCCGCGCTCTACCGGGTGATGTCGGACCTGATCTTCCGCACCACCTCGATGGACCGTACCATCCCGCAGGCGATGATCGAGGCCGCGCACGTGCACGGCATGAAGCGCATCGCCATCGAGGACCCGGTGACCGGCCCCCTCACCTACAAGAAGATGCTGATCGGCGCCGCCGTGCTCGGCCGCAAGCTGATGCCGCTCGCGGGCGAGGGCGAGATCGTCGGCGTGATGCTGCCGAACGCCAACGGCGCGGTCGTCACCCTGCTCGGGCTGATGTCGGCGGGGCGCGTGCCGGCGCTCCTCAACTTCTCCGCGGGACCGGCGAACGTGCGGGCCGCCTGCAAGGCCGCCGCGCTGAAGACGATCGTGACCTCGCGCGCCTTCGTGGAGAAGGGCCGGCTCGGCGCGCTGATCGAGGCGCTCGAAGGCGACCATCGCATCGTCTATCTCGAGGACGTACGCACGACCATCACCACTGCCGACAAGCTGCGCGGGCTCTACGAGTTCGGCAAGCCCTTGGTCGAGCGCAAGCCCGACGATCCGGCGGCGGTGCTGTTCACGTCCGGATCCGAGGGCGTGCCGAAGGGCGTGGTGCTGGCCCACCGAAACATCCTCGCCAATGCCGCCCAGGCCAAGGCGATCGTCGACTTCGGCTACGGCGACAAGGTGTTCAACGTCATGCCGGTGTTTCACGCCTTCGGCCTGACGGTGGCGTTCATCCTGCCGCTGGTGCACGGCGTGACGGTCTACATGTACCCCTCGCCGCTGCACTACCGGCTGGTGCCGGAGCTCGTCTACGCCACCAACTCGACCGTGCTGTTCGGCACCGACACCTTCCTCGCCGGCTATGCCCGCACCGCCAACGCCTACGATTTCCGCTCGCTGCGCTTCGTGATGGCGGGCGGCGAGCCGGTGCGCGAATCGACCCGGCGGGCCTGGATGGAGAAATTCGGGCACCGCATCCTGGAAGGCTACGGCGTCACCGAGGCCGCGCCGGTGATCTCGCTGAACACGCCGATGTTCAACAAGTTCGGCACGGTCGGCCGGCTGTTTCCGGGGCTCGAGGCGCGGCTCGAGCCGGTCGAGGGCGTCGACGAGGGCGGCCGGTTCTTCATCCGCGGCCCCAACATCATGATCGGCTATCTCCGGGTGGAGAAGCCCGGCGTGGTCGAGCGCCCGCCGGGGGGCTGGCACGACACCGGCGACATCGTCGACATCGACGCCGAGGGCTTCATCACCATCAAGGGCCGCGCCAAACGGTTCGCGAAGGTCGGCGGCGAGATGATCTCGCTGGCCGCGGTGGAGACGCTCGCCTTCGATCTGTGGCCGGACGGCCTGCACGCGGTCGCCACCATCCCCGACCCGCGCAAGGGCGAGAAGCTGATCATGATGACCACCTGGCCGAATGCGAACCGCGCCGAGTTCGCCCGCTTCGCCCGCTCGCGCGGCGCCTCGGAGATCTTCGTGCCGGGCGAGTTCGTGGTGGTCGAGGCGCTGCCGATGCTCGGCGGCGGCAAGATCGACAACCTCGCCGTCACGCGCCTGGTGCGCGAGCGCTACAATCTCGAGGGAGCGGCCTGACGCCGCTCTCCTTGTGGTGAGGAGCAGCCAAGGGCCGTATCTCGAACCACGAGGCCAGATCCGTCGCGGGCGACCGATAGGCCGAACGCCCCCTCACCCGGAGCACTCGCGTTTGCGCGGGCTCCAACCTCTCCCCGCATGCGGGGAGAGGTGAAGACGAGCAAGCAATCCATCCTCAGAACGTCGCGCCGGCGCGCACCAGAAACGTCCGGCCCGCCTGCGGATAGGCGTTGTAGGTGCCGAGCGACGAGGTGCTGGCGACCGCGTAGTCGAAATAGTCCTCGTCGAACAGATTCTGCACCGAGACCGACCAGAAATAGCGGTCGAGCTTGCCGGCCAGCTTCACGTCGACCAGCCCGACGGCCGGGATCAGCGGCTGCTGGTTGGCGGAATCGTTGTCCATCCGGCGCGAGCCGACGTAACGCACGTCGCCCGAGAACACGAGACGGGTGTCGATCACGTTCCACACCACACCGACGCGGGCGGTGTTGCGGGCGACCAGCGGCACGTCGTTGCCGGCGAAATCGCCCTCGCGAAACACCGCGCGGGTGTAGGCGACACTGCCCTCGAGCTCGACGTCGTCGGTCAGGCGGAAGCTCGCGCTCGCCTCGGTGCCGTAGCGCCGGGTCGGGTCGAGATTGACGTTGGTGAAGGTCGCCGGGCTGTAGAAAATCTCGTCGTCGAGATACATGTCGTAAATGCTCCACTGCAGCCACAGCGGACCGGAGACGACCCGGAACCCGCCCTCGTAATCGTGCGAGGTCTGGGTCTTCAGCGAAAAGTTCGACGGCGTGCCGTAGGGCGAGCTGCCGACCCGCTCGTCGAGATTGGGCACGCGGAAGCTCTGGGCGGTGCGGCCGAACAGCGTCACCACCGAGTTCAGCCGATGCTCGAGCCCGAGGTGGTAGGCGGTGTTGGTCTTGCCCTCGTCGAGCGGGTTCGCCTGGGTGTCGCCCGGGAAGCAGCCGTAGCCCGGATAGCAGGTCGGCCCCGAATAGCCCGGCGCATTGGGGTCGAGCGAATCGGTCGCGGTGATGTCGGTGCGCTGCACCCGCCCGCCGAACGACAGGTCGGTGGTCGAGAACAGCGTCACGGTGTTCATCGCGTAGGCGGCGAGCGAGGTCTGGTCGAGATCGTAGGAGTGGATCGCGGTGGCGCCGTCGAACAGGCTGCGCGGCGAGTCGTAGTCGGTGTGATAGAGGTCGACGCCGGCGGTCGCCTTCCACGGCACGCCGAACACGTTGGTGTCGACCCGCACGCGCGGCGTCACCGAGGAGGTGACCAGCGTCGAGTCGAAATAGCTCAGCGGCGACTGCGCGCAGCCTCCGACCGACGTGTTGGTGGCGAAGTCGAAGCACGACTGGAAGAAGCCGGCCTGCTGGGTGCGCGCCCGCACGCCGCCGTCGACGATCAGCTCGAGCCCCGGCATCAGATCGACCGTCACGCCGCCGGTTCCGCTCGCCTGCTGCTGGTTGCCGTAGTCGTAGGGCGTGTCGGTGCCGCGCGGGTCGGTCGCGACCTGATTCACCCGGTTCCACGGATCGACCCGGCGGCCGGCCGGATAGCCGAGATGCTGATCGCTCGCGGTGGCGTTGAGATAGACGCTGCCCCACTCCTGCGTATAGCGATAGTCGGCCACCGCGTTGGTCTGGTGATACTCGTTGTTGTCGCGATAGCCGTCGGCGCGCACCGCATTGGCGAACAGCGCCAGCGCGTGCGGCCCGCTGGTCACCGTCGCCGAGCCGCGGCCCTCCACCTGCCCATAGGAGCCGGCCGCGATCTCCGCCTTGGCGCCGGTCGGGGCGTTCACCGCGTTTTTCGTCACGATGTTGATCACGCCGCCGACCGCGCCGTCGCCGTAGAGCACCGCACCCGAGTTGCCGCGGGTGATCTCGACGCGCTCGATGCTCTCCAGCGGGATCGCCGCCCAGTCGATATTCTGCTGGTCCGGCACGTCGATGCGGCGGCCGTTGACCAGCACCAGCGTGTTGGACATCGCGGTGGCGCCGAAGCCGCGCAGATCGACCGTCGCCCGCGCCCCGTTGACGCCGCCATACATGTTGCTGACCTGCACGCCGGGCGCGCGTGCCAAGATGTCCGGCAGCGTCTGCGCGGGCGCGCGGGCGATCTCCTCGGACGTGATCACGGTGGTGGAGGCGCCGGTGACGCCGGCGTCGGTGCGGCTCGCGGTGACGAGAAGCTCGGGCAGCGTCACGCCGTCCTGCGCGTGTGCCTGCGGCACGGACACGAGGCCCGCGAGCACGGCGGTCGCGAGCGCGGTGGTGACGAGCGCGGTGGTCGTGCGCAGCAGGGCGGCGGACGAGGGCCGCGCCCGCGCGAAACACGGTGCGGAACCGGACGGCGCGCCGTCGGTGTGGATGGGTGCCGGTGTCATCTGGGACAAATCCTTCGCGTGTCCTGACGGAGCAGGAGAGACGTCCCGACGCGAAGACGCGCGCGTGGGCCGCGTGCCGCGATGCGGCGACGCGCCCCGCCGGGCGCATTCCGGCAATGGCGTGATCGAGGAAGCGAATCGAAAAACGGACATGGCGATCCCCGCGTCGGTGGTGATGTCACCGCTGCGAAGACCGCTCCGTATGGACGCCCCGCCCACCGGTTGGGTGACCGTGTCGGCAGGTCTCCTGGCTCGCGGGTCGTCGCTGCATCCGGCCTTCCCGGTTTCCCAGTGGCCCGTGGTGGATGCGGCTCGCCGCTCACAGTTGCGGGGGCAGCCACGGCTCCGGCTCCCGAGATCGCTCTCGTGGAAGACCGTCCCGTGTTCCCTCTTTCCTCCCCGCGGACGTCCCGCGGGGAACCGACACGGGCGGCACGATCCGAAACCGGCGGGGATGCGTCAAGCGCGTGTCACGACTGCGTGGCGGATCGGCCGGACGTGTTGCCCGCCGTCCACACTCCTCGCGCCGATCCGCGTAAATCAGGCCGGCGGCCGCTCGGCGGTCTCGTCGAGCAGCCAGCCGAGATAGGCCTGGTCGACGCTCTCGAGCGGCATCACCAGAATGGCCGGGGTGTCGTAGGGGTGGGTCTCGTGCACCACGGCCCGCACCGCCTCGGCGAGCGAGGCGCGGGTCTTGACGATCATCACCGCCTCCTCCGCCCGCTCGACCGTACCCCGCCACCGGTAGACGGAAATCATCCGCGGCAGGATGTTCACGCAGGCCGCCAGCCGGCGCTCGACCAGCTCGCGCCCGGCCGCCTCCGCCTCGACAAGCCCGGGCCAGGTCGTATAGACGAACACCGCACGCTCCATCGTCGGTCCCCTTCCGGCGCCCGGTGGCGCTGCCACCGACCGAGCCGCCTCGCCATGATGCTGCCTGCCGAGATCGAGCGGATCGCCTTCGTCGCCAGTCCGACGCCGGAGGCGAGCCAGGCCCTCGACACGCTGGTCCGCCGCTACGGCAGCGTCGCCCCCGAGGACGCCGACGTCATCGTCGCGCTCGGCGGTGACGGCCTGATGCTCAAGACCCTGCACAACTTCATGAGCACCGGCAAGCCGATCTACGGCATGCATCGCGGCACGGTCGGCTTTCTCATGAACGACTATCGCGAGGACGGCCTCAAGGAGCGGCTGCACAGCGCCGAGGCGACGGTGATCCACCCTCTGGTGATGCGCACGCTCGACGCCGACGGCAACGGCCACGAGCACCGCGCGATCAACGAGGTGTCGATCTTTCGGCAGACCTATCAGGCGGCCCGCCTGACGGTGATGATCGACGGCAAGACGCGGATGCGCGAGCTCACCGCCGATGGCATCATCGTCGCGACGCCGGCCGGCTCGACCGCCTACAACCTGTCGACCGGCGGCCCGATCATCCCGATCGGCTCGCCGCTGTTGGCGATGACGCCGATCAGCCCGTTCCGCCCGCGCCGCTGGCGCGGCGCGCTTTTGCCGGACACCGCGGTGGTGACGGTCGGGGTGATGGAGCCGATCAAGCGGCCGGTCGCCGCGGTCGCCGACCACGACGAGGTGCGTTCGGTGCACCATGTCGACATCCGCATGGACCACTCGATCGCCATGCTGATGCTGTTCGACCCCGGCCACAATCTCGACGAGCGAATTTTGCGCGAGCAGTTCAGCCACTGAACGGGGTGGCGGGCGCGTTCGGCCGACCTGGCCCGACACGCCGTCGGCGGCGGCTGGCCGATCGGGGTTCGGACGATGCCCCGAATGCGGCGCGCCTCCTTCTCCCCGCTTGCGGGGAGAGGTGAAACCAGCGCCGGACCGAGCGGCGAAAACCGAACGGAAAAATCGAAGGGGACTCGTCCCCGGGGACGAGTCCCCGGGACTAGTCCCCCCGGGACGAGTCCCGTCAGATCGCGGTGGTGCCCCGATAGCGCGCAAACGTGCGGCGGCCGGTCGGGCCGAACAGCACCACCTCGTACTCTTCCGGCTCGCCGCCTTCCATGCCGGGCGAGCCGCCGGGCATGCCGGCGACCGCGAGGCCGGTCGCCTGCGGCGCCTCGGCGAGCAGCCGGCGCACGCTGATGGCCGGCACGTGGCCCTCGACCACATAGCCGCCGATCTCCGCCGTGTGGCACGACTGCAGGTCGTCCGGCACGCCGAGCCTCGCCTTCACCCGCATCATGTCGTCCTGCTGGACCAGCGTGACCGAGAAGCCGTCCTGCTCGAGATGGCGGGCCCAGGCGGTGCAGCACCCGCACGAGGGGTCCTTGTGCACGGTGACGTGCGGCAGCGGCTTGGCGCCGAGCGCGCGGACCTGGAGGAGACTGGCGACGACGGCGGTCACGGCTCCGCCGATCAGGGCGGAGATCGCGCGGCGGGAGAGAATCGGCATGCAGGATCCTTCGCTTCCGGGCCGGTCGAATCGGACCGCCGGCCGCACGCTTGGACACGAGCAGCGCGGTTTTTTCTGGGCGCCATGTTCAACGTTTCGTTAAAATTTCTCGATCACTCTCGGCGGTGAGCCCACGGCGCGTCGGCGCCCTCCCGCGCAGGGAAACCATGGTCCGCATCGACTTCAACCGGCTGCGGTTTCTGTTGATCGACGACAACATGCACATGCGGCGGATCATCCGCACGCTGCTGCACGGGTTCGGCTCGCGCGAGGTGTACGAGGCGGAGGACGGCGCGGCCGGCCTGGAAGCCTTCACCCACAACATCCCCGACATCGTGATCACCGACTGGGCGATGCCGATCTTCGACGGGCTCGAGCTCACCCAGATGATCCGTCAGCCGGGCGCCAACGCCAATCCTTACGTGCCGATCATCATGCTGACCGGCCACTCCGAGAAGAAGCGGGTGATGGCCGCGCGCGACTGCGGCGTGACCGAGTTCCTGGCCAAGCCGATCTCGGCCAACGCGCTCTATCAGCGCATCATCACGGTGGTGGTGAACCCGCGGCCGTTCATCAAGACGAAGACCTATTTCGGGCCGGACCGCCGGCGGCTGGTGAACCCGAACTATGTCGGCGTCGAGCGCCGCAAGGGGTCCGGCAAGGCCGAGGTGATCCCGCAGCAGGCGCTGTTCGAGCGCGTGAAGGTGACCGAGTGAGCACGGGACGCCAGGGCGCCGGGGCGGGCGGAAAACCGCCGGCGTCGGTGGAGAAATTCGCCGACCACGAGGTGATCGTGCCGCGCAACGTGCTGCGCAAGGCATGGGCGCAGGGGCCGGCGAAGGCGGGCGCCGAGGACCCGGTCGCCGCCGCCGAGAAGGCGCTCGCGGCGCTGTCGGGCGAGTTCGCCGACTGGATGGCGAGCGAGAGCGAGCGGCTCGACACCGCCCGCCGGGCGATCGCCGCGCAGGGCTTCGATGCGGCGCGCCGGACCGAGCTGTTTCACGCCGCCCACGACATCAAGGGCCAGGCCGCGACTTTCGGCTTTCCGCTGGCGGCGGAGGCGGCCGCCGGCCTGTGCCGGCTGATCGAGCGGACGCCCGAGGGCAGCCGCATCCCGCTGGTGCTGGTCGACCAGCACGTCGACGCGGTGCGGGCGATCGTGCGCGAGCACGACGCGCCGGCCGCCGATGCCACCGCCCGCGCTCTGGTGACCCGGTTGCGCGAGGTCTCCGACGCCTTCTTGCGCGACATCGGCGCCCCCCTCGATGATGACGACGCCCCGCCCACCGCGCCGCGGTGAGACTTCTTGCAGGGTCTATTCGAGTAGCGTGCGCAAAGCGCAGCGTGCGCACGCCTCGTCAGGCACGGTGGGGCGTGCCCGCGGCGCAATGCGCCTTCGCGCACCCGACGCGCTCGGCACGCGAGCCAGCCGATCGGCCGTCATGGCCGGGCCAGCGAAAAGCCGTGACTCCACCACCCGTTCCACCGCCGTCATGGCCGGGCCGGCGCGCAGCGCCGTGACCCGGCCATCCATCCGGCAAAAAGTCTTTCTCGCGAAAACGATGGATGCGCGGGTCTTCGCCCGCGCATGACGGAAGAAATTGAGCTATTGTATTCAGGTACCATTGTTCTCGTGAGAATCGAAGAACACGGGTGGCCGCCCGATGGCCAGATCTTTCTGGGTCTACATCCTCGCAAGCCGGCCGGGCGGCACGCTCTATGTCGGCGTCACGAGCGATCTGATCCGGCGCGTTTACGAGCACCGCGAAGGGACGGTCGCCGGCTTCACCAGGCGGTACGCCGTGAAGTCGTTGGTCTATTTCGAGCGGTACGACACCGCGCCACCAGCGCTCCAGCGGGAGAAGAACATCAAGCACTAGCCGCGGGAGTGTAAGGTCGATTTGATCGTGTCGGCGAACCCCGATTGGCGCGACCTTTACGACGAGATTTGCGGTTGAGCGTCGTGGCGCCCGCCCCGACAGTTCACGCTGTCATGGCCGGGCCAGCGGAAAGCCGTGACCCCACCACCCGTTCCACCGCCGTCATGGCCGGGCCGGCGCGCAGCGCCGTGACCCGGCCATCCATCCGGCAAAAGTCTTTCTCTCGAAAACGATGGATGCGCGGGTCTTCGCCCGCGCATGACGGAGGAGATTCGGCAGATCGGGCAACGTCGATGGATTCACAAGCGTCCGATCACCGTATCTTCCCTCCCCCCATCACCTCACCAGCTCGCGCATCGCCCGGTCGAGGCCGTCGAGCGTGAGCGGATACATCCGGCCGCCCATCAGCTGGCGCACCATTTTGATCGACTGCGTGTACTCCCACTGGTCCTCGGGCGTCGGGTTGAGCCACACGCAGGCCGGATAGGTGCGCGTCAAGCGCTCGAGCCACACCTGCCCCGGCTCCTCGTTCATGTGCTCGACCGATCCGCCAGCCAGCAGGATCTCGTACGGGCTCATGGCCGCGTCGCCGACCACGATCACCTTGTAGTCGCTCGGAAACGTGTGCAGCACGTCGAAGGTGGGGGTGGCCTGCTCCCAGCGCCGGGCGTTCTCCTTCCACACCCGCTCGTAGAGGCAGTTGTGGAAGTAGAAATATTCGAGGTGCTTGAACTCGAGCCGCGCGGCGGAAAAAAGCTCCTCGGTCTGCGCGATGTGCCAGTCCATCGAGCCGCCGACGTCGAAGAAGGCCAACACCTTCACCGCGTTGTGGCGCTCGGGGCGCATGTGGATGTCGAGATAGCCCTTGTGCGCGGTGCCCTTGATGGTGCCGTCGAGATCGAGCTCCTCCGGCGCGCCGGTGCGGGCGAACTTGCGCAGGCGGCGCAGTGCCACCTTGATGTTGCGGGTGCCGAGCTCGACGGTGTCGTCGAGGTCCTTGAACTCGCGCTTGTCCCACACCTTCACCGCGCGAAAATTGCGGTTGCCCTCCTGGCCGATCCGCACGCCTTCCGGATTGTAGCCATAGGCGCCGAACGGCGAGGTGCCGCCGGTGCCGATCCATTTGTTGCCGCCGTGATGCGCCTCCTTCTGCTCGGCGAGCCGCTGCTTCAGCATCTCCATCAGCTTGTCGAAGCCGCCGAGCGCCGCGATCTCGGCCTTCTCTTCTTCGGTCAGGTATTTTTCCGCGAGCTTTCTCAGCCATTCGGCCGGGATCGCCGCCTCGAGCGCCTCGCCTGCCGTCTCCAACCCATTGAACACGCTCGCAAAAACACGGTCGAACTTGTCGAGATTGCGCTCGTCCTTCACCAGCACGGCGCGCGCGAGATAGTAGAAGCTCTCGATCCGCCGCTCGGCGAGGTCGGCGTCCATCGCCTCCATCAGCGACAGATACTCGCGCAGCGTCACCGGCACGCCGGCGCGCTTGAGGGCATGGAAGAAGCCGACGAACATGGTTTCGTCCTCTCCGAACGGGGCGCGCGGCGAGCGCATCGGTATCCGGCGCGAGTTTAGGGGGGCCGCGCGCGGCGGTCGAGCGGCCCGCGACGCACGATCCCGGAGGGAACCGGCGCGCCTCGGGCCCCGTTGAGCCGGTGCCGCGAGACGAACACGGATCATGCACGAGCCCGCCCCCGCCCACTCCCCCGCCCCGCTTTCTGGCCGCCGCGTCGGCCTGTCGCTGGTGATGCTGGCGGCCTCCGCCGCGCTGGTCGCCTTCGCCGCCCGCACCGACGCGCCGCCGCAAAAGCCGCCGGCCGAGGGCGACGGCATCGGCAACCGCGCCCGCGACGAGGGGGCCGAGCGGCTCGACCGCCCGGAATTCGCCGGCAAGACCGCGAAGGACGCGCCGGTGCGCGGCTGGTTCGAGGTCCTGAAGGGCGTGTTCGGCCGGATGAGCGAGGACCGGGTGACCTCGATCGCCGGCGGCGTGACCTTCTTCGCGCTTCTGGCGATCTTTCCGGCGATCGCCGCGCTGGTGTCGATCTACGGTCTGTTCACCGACCCGACCTCCCTCGCCGACCAGCTCGACGCCCTCTCGAACGTGCTGCCGGGCGGCGCCATGGAGGTGGTCGGCAGCCAGCTCCACCGGATCGCCGAGCACGGCCGCACCAGCCTCGGCGTCACCTTCCTGATCGGCATCGGCACCGCCCTGTGGAGCGCCAATGCCGGCATGAAGGCGCTGTTCGACGCCCTCAACATCGTCTACGGCGAGAAGGAGACGCGCGGCTTCTTCAAGCTCAATCTCGTCTCGCTCGGCTTCACGCTCGCCGCCATCCTGCTGATCCTCTGCGCGCTCGGCGCGGTGGTCGTGCTGCCGGTGGTGTTCGGCTATGTCGGGCTCGACGGTCAGGTCGAGCTGGCGCTGAAGCTCGGCCGTTGGCCGGCTCTCCTGGTGGTGCTCTCGCTCGCGCTCGCGGCGATCTACCGGTTCGGGCCGAGCCGCACCGTCGCCCGCTGGCGCTGGATCACCTGGGGCAGTGCCACCGCTTCGCTGCTGTGGCTCGCGGCGTCCGTGCTCTTTTCCTGGTACGCGGCGAATTTCGGCAGCTACGACAAGACCTACGGCACGCTCGGCGCGGCCGTCGGCTTCATGACGTGGATCTGGATCTCGGTGATCGTGGTGCTGCTCGGAGCAGAGGTCGACGACGAGCTGGAGTATCAGGACCCCTCGGTGCCGCGTCAAAAGCTCGGCGAACGGCTCGCCGCCTGAGCGAGCGTCGCGCCGCCGTCCCTCCGCCGTCTGCGAGGCCGCCTGTGAAAACGGATCGTCGGGAGACCATCGTTCTGCCCTGATCCTGCCTTCCCGACGTATAGAAGAGGCGCACCCGGCCGAACGCCGGCGGCGGCCGGGCGGCGCACGGGGCGTCGCGACGGGCCGGGATTGTTCCCGCCGACGGAGTGGCGACGATGGTGATGCGGAGATGGCGGCAGGCAGCCGGGCCGGTTCCGGTGCTTCTCGCGGGGCTCGCGCTCGTCGTCGCCTTGCCGGCAGCCGCCCAGATCGCCCCCGCTCCGCCTGCCGCGGTTTCGCCGGGCGACCAGTCCTATTCGCCGGCCCCCGACGCGCCGCGGCCGCCCGCCTCCGACCCCGCGGCGGCGCCCGCCCAGGGCGGCCCGCTGCCGCTCGAGCCGGCGGTCGGTGTGGCGATCGACTGGCAGGTGAAGAACCGCTTCCGCCTCTTCCGCGACGAGAAGGATTTCTTGCGCCACGTGTCCGCCGAGCGCGGCCGCACCGTGCTCGCCGCCGAACAAACGCTCGCCGCCGAGACCGGCGGACGCGGCTGGGCCCGCGACACCGTGGTGCGGCTGTGCACCGACACCGCCGGCCGGGTGACCGAGACCTGCGTGCGCGACGGCGTGCGCGAAAACTATCTCGACCCGGCCGATCACCGGATCGAGGCGCGGCTGATCGGCACGGTCGACCCCGCGGCGACCTGCAGCTGGACCTTCGAGGACGGCGACAGCCTGCCGCGCTCGGTCGCCGTGTCGTGCCGCGAGCCGGTCAATCTCCGGGTCGCCTATGGCCGCCCGACCGTCGCCACCGTCGACGTCACCGGAGCGGACGGCGTGCCGCGCCGCGCCACCACCGAAATCCTCGTTCACGACTACCTCGTCGCCGGGCTCGGCGACTCGATCGCCGCCGGCGAGGGCAATCCCGACCGGCCGGTGGTCCTCTCGGACGACGGCTTCTGCTTCCGCCGCTTCATCGGCACCGGCCGCTCGGAGTATTTCCGGCCCGGCCGCGCCGGCTACAAGGGCGACAAGGCGTGCGACAGCGGCCGCTCCGCCGCCGCGACCGACCGCTCGGCCTGGTCGAAGCTCGCCGCCCGCTGGATGAGCGCGCCGTGCCACCGCTCGCTCTACGGCTACCAGCTGCGCGCCGCGCTGGCGCTCGCGGTGGAGAACCCGCGCATCGCCGTCACCTTCCTGCCGCTCGCCTGCAGCGGCGCCACCATCGAGGCGGGCCTGTTCGGCAGCCAGGAGGCGCGCGAGCTGAATTGCGGCACCTCCGGCTCGCAGTCCTGCCCGTCGAGTGTGCCCGGCCAGCTCGGCCAGCTGCGCGAGCTCCTGAAGCGGGCGCGAAAAACCCATGCCGACCGCGACCTCGACCTCCTGTTCCTCACCGTCGGCGCCAACGACATCGACTTCTCCGGCCTGGTCGCCGACGTGATGATCCAGGCGCCGGCCGAGCGCACCCTGCTCGGGCGCGCCGGCATCATCGGCAGCGTCGAGGAGGCGCAGAACGGCATCGACGTCACCCTGCCGACCTCGTTCTACAAGCTGCGCGGCGCGCTGAAGCACTTGGTCGGCGGCGACTTGCGCCGCGTCGTCTACGTGTCCTACGGGCACCCGGCGCTCGACCCGAACGGCGGGGCGTGCCGCACCAGCCGCGACGGCTTCGACGTGCACCCCGCCTTCGGCCTCGACGGCGATCGCCTGGGGCCGATCTCGCGCTTCGTGCAGAACGGCTTCTTTCCGCGGCTCAAGGCGCTCGCCACCTGCTCCGGCGGCGTCGTCTGCAAGGACCCGGCGCACGAGCGCATGACCTTCGTCGACGCCCACCAGCCGGCCTTTGCCAGCCACGGCGTGTGCGCCCGCTCGATCGACGACCCGCCGTTCGACCGCAACTGCTTCTCGGAGACCGGCGACAGCTTCGAGACGAGCCCCGTGGAAGGCGCCACCGCCCCGCTGGTGTGCGGCGCCCGGCCGAGCGATTTTCGCCCCTACGCCTCGCGGGCGCGCTGGATCCGCACCGCCAACGACAGCTACTTCGCCGCGATGACCTTTCCCGAGGGCGTGTCGGCGACCCTGCAGCCGAGCGACCTGCACGACGCCACCTGGGGCATCCTGTCGGCCGTCTATGGCGGCGCGATCCACCCGACCGCCGAGGGCCACGCCGCGATGGCCGACGCCGCCGTCGCCGGTGCCCGCGCGGTGCTGAACATCCCGCAGCCGGACTACGACGCGGTGCTGGCCGCGCCGCTGCCCGCCCCCTTGCCCGCCCCCTTGCCGGCCCCCCTGCCCGCCCCCTCGTCCGCGCCGCTGCCGCCCGGCGCCGGCGGTGCCCTGCCGCCCGCAACGATGCCGTCCGGCCCGACCCCGCCCGGCGTGGTGCAGCCGGCGGTGCCGCCCCAAACCCTGCCGCCGCTGCGCTGACGGACTCGTCCGCGGGGACTCGTCCCGGCGGGACTAGTCCCGGAGGGACTCGCCCCGGCGGGGACTCGTCCCCGAGGCGACGCGTCGCCCCTCCCTCGTCCCTCTCCGGCCCGGCCACGCCTTCGCGCGAAAAGGCGCGAAACGAAACGTCCGGCGCGACCGCGGGAAAACGGTCTTCGGAATGCGGAGCCGCCTTGCGGAAATTCCGTATTGTCAGGTTCCGGGTTTCGGCGTCACAGCTCGTAACGCTGCTACGTCCGACGGACCGGCCACGCCGGTTCACCCAGCGAGAGCCGGAGCCCGCGATGCCGCTCTGCCACCGCTCATCGGTCGTCGAGACGGCCGTGTCGACGGCGGCCGGGCGTTTCGGATTCTGCACGTTCGTCCACGGGATCGGTCCGGCATTCGCCGGCCGCCCCGGCGACCGCGACCCCCGCCGGCGCCCTCCCCACACAGTGGACCCATCATGACCGAGGTCAGCTACGGCGCCTGGGACGGCGTCGTCTTCGACTATCGCGACGATACCTCGAGGAGCGCGCACAACGCCTTCCCGGTGCTGAAGAACTTCGACGAGTTCGACGACGGCAACCGGATCCGCGCGTTCTTCGGCGACCGCGGCTTCTTCATCTTCGACCCGACCGTCAGCCTGATCGACGCGCTGTGGCGGCAGATGGTGGAGGCGGCCGACCAGTCGTGCGGCAAGTGCACGCCGTGCCGGATGGGCACCGTGCTGGTGCGCGACGCGCTCGACGCGCTGCGCCGCGGCGAGACGCCCCCGCTCGGGCTCGACGGCATCGAGACGATCGCCGACCAGATGACCGCCACCTCGATGTGCGGCCTCGGCCAGACCTGCGCCAAGTCGCTGCTCACCGCGCTGCGCGATTTTCGCGACGTGATCGAGGCGGAGATCGAGCGCGGGCCCCAGCCCGAGCAGCACGGCCTCGCCTACATGACGGCGCCCTGCATCGAGGCCTGCCCCTCGCGCATCAACGTGCCGCGCTACATCGACTACATCCGCGACGGCAAGCCCGAGCACTCGCTCGGCGTCATCCTGCAGAAATACCCGATGGCCGCCACCTGCGGGCGCGTCTGCGTGCGGTTCTGCGAGATGGCGTGCCGGCGCAAGATGGTCGACGAGGCGGTCGGCATCAAGACGCTGAAGCGCTACGTCGCCGAGCAGCAGACCGGCGACAACGCCCTGCGGTTCGGCCGCGAGCTGATCGCCCAGCCGCTCGGCGCCGACATGCGCGTCGCGGTGGTGGGCGCCGGCCCCGCCGGCATCTCGTGCGCCTACCACCTGCTGCTGCACGGCTATCACGTCGACATCCTGGAGGCGATGCAGGAGCCCGGCGGCATGGCGGCGATGGGCATTCCGAGCTACCGCCTGCCCAAGAAGGTGCTGCACGCCGAGACCGACATCATCACCGAGCTCGGCGGCCGCTTCGTCTTCAACAAGGCGCTCGGCCGCGACTACGGCATCGACGACCTGTTTTCCCGCGGATACCGTGCCGTGTTCCTCGCGATCGGCTGCCAGCAGGGCACCCGGCTCGGCGTCGAGGGCGAGGACCCGCTGACCGCCGGCTACAAGTCCGGCATCGCCTTCCTGCTCGACGTGCACGACCACGTCGCCGGCACCCGCAAGGTGACGCTCTACGGCGACGTCGTGGTGGTCGGCGGCGGCAATGTCGCGATGGACTGCGCCCGCTCGGCGCTGCGGATGGGCGCCGCCAAGGTGCACCTCGTCTATCGCCGTACCCGCGAGGACATGCCGGCCGACCGCGAGGAGGTCGAGGCCGCCGAGAAGGAAGGCGTGATCTTCCACTTCCTCACCAACCCGGTGAAGATCGTCACCGACGACGACCGCATCACCGGCGTCGCGATCGGCGCGATGCGCCAAACCATCGCCGACGGCCGCGGCCGGCGCGGCGTCGAGCCGGTGCCGGACACCGAGCGCGTGCTCGCCTGCACCACGCTGATCGCCGCGATCGGCCAGCAGGTGCGCGC
The DNA here is from genome assembly GCF_000293785.1 of Rhodovulum sp. PH10. Lineage (GTDB taxonomy): Bacteria > Pseudomonadota > Alphaproteobacteria > Rhizobiales > Xanthobacteraceae > Rhodoplanes. The sequence goes on from NZ_AKZI01000004.1 coordinate 26,932, forward strand.
CGAGACGCTCAGGGCCGACGACCGGGTCGCGCTCGACCAGTGGAACTGCGTCAAGGTCGACCCGACCGACCTCGCTACCTCGCGCCCCGGCGTCTTTGCCGGCGGCGACTGCGCCTCCGGCCCCTCGACGCTCATTCACGCGATGGCCAACGGGCTGAAGGCGGCGCGCTCGATCGACGATTGGATCCGCAAGGGCCATGTCTGCTTCCAGCCGCGCTCGCGCATGCGCGACCTGCTCAACGACAACCAGATGCTCGCCGACGACGCCGTCGAGGTGCCCGTGAAGCCGCAATACCGCGTCCACCACCCCGAGCTCGATCCGGAAGTGCGCAAGCTGATGTTCGAGGAGGTGGAGCAGACCATCACGCCCGAGCAGGCCTACCGCGAGGCCAAGCGCTGCATGCGCTGCTACCGCACCTATTCGGTGATCACCGAGAACCCGATCGCGAACGGAGCCTGACGATGACCTCCTCCGACGTTTCGGCCGCCCCGGCCGGCGCCACCGCGACCGACACCACCGCGCGCGAGCTCTCGGCCACCATCAACGGCCAGCCGGTGACCGGCCGGGCGGGCGAGAGCATTCTCGAATGCGCCCGCCGCCACGGCGTCTACATCCCCACCCTGTGCGAGCTCGCCGACATCGACCACACGCCCGGCACCTGCCGCGTCTGCCTGGTCGAGATCAGGACCAAGGGCTCGAGCAAGACCCATCTCGTCACCTCCTGCACCACGCCGATGGAGGACGGGATCGAGATCAGGACCCGCACCGCGGCGCTGCGGGCGATGCAGCGGCTGCAGGTCGAGCTTCTGCTCGCCGACCACGACCAGGATTGCGCCACCTGCATCCGCCACGGAAAATGCGACCTGCAGGACGTCGCCCAGTTCGTCGGGCTGACGCAGAACCGCTTCTTCGATCCCGCCCGCGTCGCCGCCCGCCCGGTCGACGATTCCTCGCCGGCGCTGATCCGCAACATGCAGCGTTGCATCCGCTGCCAGCGCTGCATCGCCATCTGCCGCGACGGCCAGGGCGTCGACGCGCTGATCCAGACCGGCAGCGGGCTCGAGACCGCGGTCGGGCTGCGCTACGGGCTCACGCAGAAAAACTCCGCATGCGTCACCTGCGGCCAGTGCGTGCTGGTCTGCCCGACCGGCGCGCTCGGCGAGCGCGACGAGACCGACCGCGCGCTGGAGATGATGTACGACCCCGAGCTGATCACGGTGGTGCAGTTCGCCCCCGCCGTCCGGGTCGGGTTCGGCGAGGAGTTCGGGCTGCCGCCCGGCACCAATGTCGAGGGCCAGATCATCACCGCGCTGCGCATGCTCGGCGCCGACATCGTGCTCGACACCAATTGGGGCGCCGACCTCGTGATCATGGAGGAAGGCACCGAGCTCTTGCACCGGCTGAAGAAGAAGCAGCGGCCGACCTTCTCCTCGTGCTGCCCGGCCTGGATCAATTTCGTCGAGCGGCACTATCCCGACATCATCCCGATGCTGTCGTCGACCAAGTCGCCGCAGCAGTGCGTCGGCACGCTCGCCAAGACCTATCTGCCGGAGAAAATGGGGATCGACCCGAAAAAGATCCGGGTGATCTCGGTGATGCCGTGCATCGCCAAGAAGGACGAGATCGCCCGCCGCCAGCTGTCGCACGACGGCGTGCCGGAGGTCGACGTGGTGCTCTCCACGCGCGAGTTCGCCCGCCTCTTGCAGCGCGAGCACATCGACCTGAAGTCGCTCGAGCCGTCCGGCTTCGACAACCCGTACATGAGCGAGTATTCCGGCGCCGGCGCGATCTTCGGCACCACCGGCGGCGTGATGGAGGCGGCGATCCGCACAATGTATTTCGTCGTCAACGGGAAGGAGCTGGAGCACGTCGAGATCGAGGAGCTGCGCGGCTTCGAGGGCGTGCGCACGGCGACCGTCGCGCTCGGCGGCGAGATCGGCGACGTGAAGATCGCCATGTGCCACGGGCTGAAGCCGACCCGGCAGATCGTCGAGCTGGTGCGCTCCGGAAAGTCCGACCTCGACTTCATCGAGATCATGGCGTGTCCCGGCGGCTGCGTCGACGGCGGCGGCACGCTGCGCTCGAAGAAGGCGTATCTGCCACACGCACTCAAGCGCCGCGAAACCCTGTTCGGCATCGACCGCAAGAAGGCGGTGCGCCAGTCGCACAGGAACGAGCAGGTGCAGGCGCTCTATCGCGACTATCTCGGCGAGCCGGACTCCGAGAAGGCGCACCACCTGCTGCACACCTGGTACACCGACCGCAAGATCGAGATGACCCAGACGGTCCGCGAGGTGTGGGCCGACATCAAGATGGGCGGCAAGGTGTATTGAGGTGGCCTGCCACGACGCGTCCGCGCAGCATTGCCGCGCGGGGCGCGTGTGGTAGCGTTGGGGTCGATCCTCGCACAGGAGGGAGGTCGGCCCATGAAAGCGCTCACCGTCACCGATCTTCCGGACGCCGTGGTCGCCGTCATCGAGCGGCGGGCGGCCGATCGCGGCCTCACGGTCGAGGAGGAGGTGCGCCGGCTGCTGGAGACCGCCTATTCGGCCGACGCCGCCGCGCTGCACGACGCGCAACTCGCCCGGCTGCGGGCGACGCTCCAGGCATCGATCGAGCACGGCGGCACCGTCTCCGACGCGCAGCTCGACGCTGCGCTCGCGGCCAAGGCGGACGAGCTGGCAAAGCAAGGGTATTGACGTGCGCCGCGCGCGGTTCCTCGCCTCGGTCGAGCGGGACCTCGTCAATCTCCTCGAGCATCTTGCACGCGAGACCGGCAGCCTCCCCACGGCGCTCCGCTTCGTCACCGAGCTGCGCGCGAAATGTCACCATCTCGCCGGCCTTCCCGGGACGCTCGGGCGGTCACGGCCCGAGCTCGGCTATGCCATCCGCAGCTTCCCGTTCAAGGGCTACGTGATCTTCTTTCGCTATGTCGACGACGCGTTCGAGGTGATCGACATTCTGGAGGGTCATCGCGACCCGACCACGTGGTTCGGCACGGAACGGCACTGATCGTCGGGTGCCGGCGGCCCGGTCACGGCAGGGCCGTGCGGACGAAACCGAGAAGAGGTCAGGCCTGCCGCTCGGGGGTCTGCACCACCAGGCCGTCGAGCGCCTCGGTCACCTTGATCTGGCAGGACAGGCGCGAGCTCTGCCGCACCTCGTGGGCGAAGTCGAGCATGTCCTCCTCCATCGCCCCCGGCGCGCCGACCTTGTCGCGCCAAACCTCGTCGACATAGACGTGGCAGGTCGCGCAGGCGCAGGCGCCGCCGCACTCGGCGTCGATGCCGGGGATGCCGTTCTTCACCGCGGCTTCCATCACGGTGGCGCCGGGCTGGGCCTCGACCGTGCGGGCGGTTCCGGAAGAGTCGACGAAGGTGATCTTGGCCATGGCGTTCGAGATCATCGGGGAAGGACGGACGGGCGGGCGCCGGCGCGGCCGGCGGTGCCTTTTCTAATCGCTCCCCCGCCTCGATCAAGCCGCGTCCTGGTCCCGCGTCCCGGTCCCGCGTCCCGGTCCAAGGCCTCGGCTCGGCCGATCAGGCTCGCCGGGCACCACGGTCGGCCGGCCGCATCGGACGGTCGGCGACATCGTACCGCCGGCGACATCGTGGCGACATCGGACAGTCGGCGACGCCGGACCCGCCGACAGCGCTCCACGCCATGTCGGCTCGACATGGCGACGTCCGGCCATCGTGACGATCCCCAAAACGCCGAGACGGCCCGTGAATCAGATGGCCCCGGCTTTTGACCGGGGCCACTGTCCGCCGGACGATGTGAGGGGGGAGGGGGGGCTCGTCCAGCTTCACTTCGAAAGATAGGCCATCGGCGCCGAACCACAAGGTGCGCGCTCCGCTCGCTTCACTCTGCCGCATCGTGATGCCGCGCGCGGTTTTACGCCACCGCGGCGGCGGCATCGCCGACCGAGATCAGGACGCGGCGGCGCGCCGGAGAGTGGCGATCGCCGCCCGCACCGCATGCCCCGCGAGGGCCAGCCGGTGCAGCGGCTCGGCGGGGTCATCCCCTTGCGCCACCGCGCTTTCCACCGCCTCGGCAGCGCTCACCAGGGCCCACGCGCCGATCCCGCGGGCGGAGCCTTTGAGCGTGTGCGCGAGCGTCGCGACGGCGGCCGGCGGCGCGGTGTGCATGCGGTCGGTCAGAAGCACGATCTGCCGGTCGAACAGCTCCAAGACCTCGCGCTGGAGCGCGGCGTCGCCGAGCGTCATCCGGAACAAGTGTGCGTGATCGATGATCGCGGCCCGCGAAACGCTCTCGTCGGGTGCCGCTCCCCCTGCTCCCGCCCCTGCCCCTGCCCCTGCCCCTGCCCCTACCCCGGCCGCCGAGACCGAGGGCCGTGGCGCGGGCGGAGCCGCCGGGCGGCGGCCCTCCCGATATCGTTCCTGCATCTAACGCCCCTGCACGCTTTTCTTTGCCGGCGAGGATGCCACGGAGACTCTGTTCTTACGGTAAATGCCGGGGGATTTTTCTTCGTGGTAAAGGGATTCTCTGCCCGCGACGCGACCTCGCGCCGCCGGCTCGCCGGGCCGTCCCGCCTGTGGAAAAAAGGCGCCGCGGACCAAAAAGCAGGGGACGACTCGAACCGGCCGGCGCGGCCGGTCACGGCCCGTCGAGCCCCTGCCCCACCCTCACGCGCCGGGCGGAATCCGCCCGAGAATCCGGTACCCTGCGGGGGTGAGGCGGCACACCAGCCAGTCCGGCTTGAGCGGGTTGTCGAACCACGGCGTGGCCCAGCCGTGCGCCACGCAGGACTCCACCGTCTTGCGCGGCACCGAGCGGCCCTCGCCGTCGAACAGCGGCAGCTTGCCGCCGGGCTCTGTCAGGCCGCGCTCGAGGTAGCGGCGCTGCGGCTCGGACGGCCGCACCGGCGCCACATTGTCGCCCTCGGGATGGTGAGGTACCAGGGGAACGTCCTTGGCGAGCGGCTTCGGCATTGACACACCTTCCGCGTGACGCGCCGTTAACGATGATTAAAAAAGGGTTACCAACTCGGTTTCCCGGATGCTGCGCGCTGGGTAGGATAGCGTGACCACAGGGGGGAATCCCAGCGGCATATCGTTCCCACCTGGGGCCGGGTCGTGTCTGCGCGCGGTGGCGCGGCGGTCCGGGTCGTCCACAGGGCCTCAGTCCTGTTCAGCGTATTGTACGAGGCATCGATCGACATGGCGAACAATCCGAAGAAGGCTCAGGATCCGACCGAGGTCGCTCTGTCGGCGATCCAGGAGGCGTTGAACATGGGCGGCGAGCGCAAGGCCGCCCAGGACCCCGACGCCACCGGCCCGACCTCGGAGGAGCCGGCCGGTCCGCCGCCGGAGCCGCGCCGCGATCGCCTCGCCCTGCCCGACACCGCCGACGCCGATTTCGCCCCCCCGCCCCGCGCGGAGTACGACCGCCGGGCGGAGTACGACGACGCCGCCGACTTCGACCCGCGCCCCTTTCCCGAGCCGCCGCGCCGGGTCGCCGATGCCCTGACGCCCGCCGCCAACGACGACCGCGAGACGATCGGCCAGGTGCTGCAGACGCTGCAGCGGCGCCCCGCCCGCACGCCCTACATGGTGGCCGGCCTGTTCGCCGCCGCCTGGGCGATCGCCGCGATCGGCATCGTGCTCGGCTACTGGAGCGAGATCGGCGCCATGATCGCCGGCTCCGCCGCGGTGCCGCTCGCCTTCGGCATCGCCACCGCGCTCGGCGCGCCGATCGTGTTCTTCTTCGTGCTCGCCCACATGGTCGCCCGCTCGCAGGAGCTGCGCATCGTCGCCCAGGCGATGACGCGCGCCGCGATGCGCTTCGCCGAGCCGGAGACCGTCGCCTACGACTCCGTGGTGAGCGTCGGCCAGGCGATCCGCCGCGAGGTCGCCGCGATGGGCGACGGCGTCGAGCGCGCGATCGCCCGCGCAGTCGAGTTGGAAGCGCTCGTCAACAACGAGGTCGCCGCCCTCGAGCGCGCCTACAACGACAACGAGCTGCGCATCCGCACCCTGCTCGACGGCATCGCCCAGCAGCGCGAGACCCTGGTCGGCGAGGCCGAGCAGGTGCGCGACGCGCTCTCCAACGTCCATCTCGATCTGTCGAACGACATCTTCAACGTCTCGGAGATGGTCGGCGAGCGCTTCGACGAGGTCTCGCAGCGCATCACCAAGGCCTTGACCGACAAGGGCGACACCATCACCGCGGCGCTCGGCACCGCCGGCGAACGGATGATCACGACGCTCGGCGAGCGCGGCGGCGACCTCCTGGAGCGGCTCGAGCGCACCAGCGAGGAGGCGACCCGCGCCATCGAGACGGTCAGCGACCGCCTGACCGACGGCATCAACCTGAAGACCGGCCACCTCAACGACGCCATCGTCGAGATCGCCGACAACATGCAGGAGATGGTCGGCGGCCGGCTCGACCGGGTGGCCGACGACTTCGCCCAGAAGACCATCTCGCTGGTCGAGCTGATGGAGTCGCGCTCGCGCGAGATCACCGGCATGGTGATGGAGCAGTCCGACGCGATCGCCGGCACGCTGGTCGAGACCTCGACCCAGATCGCCGACACCATCGCCGAGCGGGTCGACGAGGTGAACGACACCCTCAAGGCGACCGGCGACTCGATCGTGCTCGACCTCAGCCTGCGCGGCAGCGACATCGTCTCCAAGCTCGAGGAGACCGGCGCGCGCGTCAGCGAAAGCCTCGACGAGCGCGGCGAGACCTTCACCCGCACCCTCACCGAGAGCGCCCAGGCGCTGGCCGACACCATCGGCGTGCGCGGCGACGAGGTGCGCGACCTGCTCGCCGAGCGGGTCGGCGCCTTCGAGGAGATCCTCTCGACCGGCACCGGCCGGCTGGCCGACCAGCTCGGCTCGCGCGGCGACGAGGTGCGCGACATGCTCGCCGAGCGGCTCGCCGCCTTCGAGGAGATGTTCAACACCGGCGGCCACGAGCTGGCCGAGCGGATCGGCCGCGACAGCGCGACGCTCGCCAGCCTGATCACCCGCCACCTCGCCGAGTTCGACCGCACCGTGAAGACCTATGGCGGCGAGATCGTCGAGCGGATCGGCGAGCGCACCCGCGACGTCGACGACAGCCTGAAGACCTATGTCGAGACCTTCGACGCGCGGGTGGCCACCCGCTCCACCGAGATCGCCGACGTCCTCGAGAGCCGCCTGGTCCGCTTCGAGGAGGCGCTCGACCAGCGCACCGTCTCGATCGGCGAGACCCTGACCGCGCGGGTCGCCGAGATCGGCAAGTCGATGGGCGACGGCAGCCGCGAGGTGGTCGCCGCGCTCGAGCGGCGGATCGACGAGATCACCGACACCATCGCCTCCGGCGGCGACCGGCTGGTCGAGGCGGTGGCGACCAAGATGACCGAGATCGACACCAATCTCGGCAGCCGCGCCGACGGCGTGACGGTCGCCCTCGACGACCGCATCGTCCGCCTCGAGGCGCTCCTGATCGGCCGCGCCGAGGCGCTGACCGGCGACATCGAGACGCGTAGCAAGGCCGCCGCCGACCTCCTGCTGGGCCGGGCGGAAACCCTCGCTGCCGACGTCGAGAGCCGCACCACCAGCGCCGCTGAGACGCTGCTCGGCCGCGCCGAGGCGCTCACCGCCGACATCGACGGCCGCACCCGCGCCGCCGCCGAAACCCTGCTCGACCGCACCGCCGCGGTCACCGCCGACGTCGAGACCCGCACCACCGCCGCCGCCGAGGCGATGCTCGGCCGCGCCGAGCAGGTCGCCGCCGACATCGAGAGCCGCAGCCGCAGCGCCGCCGACCTGTTCGCCGGCCGGCTCGGCGAGGCGACCACCGACGTCGAGACCCGCAGCCGCACCGCCGTCGAGGAGATGGTCGGCCGGATCGGCGGGATGGCGTCGGACATCGAGTTCCGCAGCCAGTCGGCGACCGACCGCCTGGTCGAGCGCGCCGGCACCATCGCCGGCGACATCGAGGGCCGCGTCCAGGCGGTCACCGACCGCCTGCTCGGCCGCGCCGAGACCGTGAGCGCCGACCTCGAGAGCCGCAGCGCCGCCGCCACCGACCGCGTGGTCGGCCGGATCGGCGAGGTCTCCGCCGAGATCGAGACGCGCACCCGCGCCGCCGCCGAGCTTCTGCGCGACAGCGCCGAGGGCGTCACCACCGAGGTGGAGGTGCGCGCCCGCAGCGCCGCCGACCAGCTCGTGCAGACGATCGGCGGGGCCACCGCCACCATCGACGAGCGCGCCCACACCGCCGCCGACCTGTTGCGCGACAGCGCCGAGGGCGTCACCGCCGACGTCGAGGCCCGCACCCGCGCGGCCGCCGAGCGGCTGGTCGACAGCATCGGCGGGGCCACCGGCGAGATCGACGCCCGCAGCCGCGCCGCCGCCGACCTCCTGCGCGGCAGCGTCGACGGCGTGGTCGGCGAGATCGAGATCCGCAGCCGCAGCGCCGCCGACCTGTTGCGCGAGAACGCCGAGGGCGTCACCACCGACGTCGAGGCCCGCACCCGCGCGGCCGCCGAGCGGCTGGTCGACAGCATCGGCGGGGCCACCGACGAGATCGACGCCCGCAGCCGCGCCGCCGCCGACCTCCTGCGCGGCAGCGTCGACGGCGTGGTCGGCGACATCGAGGTCCGCACCCGCAGCGCCGCCGACCTGTTGCGCGAGAACGCCGAGGGCGTCACCACAGACGTCGAGGCCCGCACCCGCGCGGCCGCCGAGCGGCTGGTCGACAGCATCGGCGGCGCCACCGCCGAGATCGACGCCCGCAGCCGAGCCGCCGCCGACCTCCTGCGCGGCAGCGCCGAAGGCGTGGCCGGCGACATCGAGATCCGCACCCGCGCCGCCACCGACCAGCTGGTCGAGCGCACCGGCACGCTGGTGCGCGAGGTCGAGCAGTCGACCGGCGCCAGTGCCGACGCCTTCGCCGCCCGCGTGCAGGCGCTGGCCACCGAGATCGAGAACCGCACCGGCACCGCCGCGACCGTCATCTACGATCGCTTCGAGGGTTTTGCCCGCGACATCGAGGTGCGCAGCAACACCGCCGCGACCTTCCTGTCCGAGCGCATCGACGGCTTCGGCACCGACCTCGAGGTGCGCACCGCCGCCGCGGTCGACCGTTTGGCCGAGCGCACCGAGGCGGTCGCCCACACCGTCGAGCAGCGCAGCGACACCGCCTCCGCCCTCCTGGTCGAGCGCGCCGAGCAGGCCGTCCGCACCGTCGAGGACCGCACCGGCACCGCGGTCGACCGCTTGGCCGAGCGCACCGAGACGGTCGCCCGGACCGTCGAGCAGCGCAGCGACACCGCCTCCGCCCTCCTGGTCGAACGCGCCGAGCAGGCCGTCCGCACCGTCGAGGACCGCACCGGCGCAGCGGTCGACCGCTTGGCCGAGCGCACCGAGACGGTCGCCCGGACCGTCGAGCAGTGCAGCGACACCGCCTCCGCCCTCCTGGTCGAACGCGCCGAGCAGGCCGTCCGCACCGTCGAGGACCGCACCGGCACCTCGACCGAGGCCTTGGCCGAGCGGATGGAGCGGCTCGCCGAGCTGATCCGCCAGGCCACCGGCGACGCCGAGCAGTCGCTCGGCCGGCTCGCCGAGAGCACCACCGGCCAGGTGCGCGGCAGCGCGGCCGAGGCCGAGGCCGCCCTGGTGCGCGCCGCCGACGGCTCGACCGAGCGGCTGCGGGCCGCGGTCGACGACCTGCGCGACACCCTCGCCTCGGTGTCCGCCTCGGTCGGCGGCAGCCTGAAGGAGGACGTGGTCGCCCTCGAGCGGCTGCTCACCGACACCGCGACCGGGGTCGGCGGGGCGCTGCGGCGCGACGCCACCGACATCGAGCAGCTGCTGCGCTCGGTCGGCGACGCGCTCGGCGGCACGCTGCGCCAGGACACCGCCGAGGTCGAGCGGGTGCTCACCGGCGTGGTGTCCGGCATCGGCGGCACACTGAAGACCGACGCGGCCGAGTTCGAGTACGCCCTCACCCGCGTCTCCAAGGAGATCGGCGGCCGCATCCGTCAGGACACCGCCGAGATCGAGACCGCCCTCACCGGCCTGTCGGCCGAGGTGAGCGGCACCCTCAAGCAGGACGCCGCCGAGATCGAGCGCACCCTGTCGACGCTGTCGGTCGAGGTCGGCGGCTCGCTGCGGCGCGACGCCGCCGAGGTCGAGCGCACCTTGTCGGGCGTCGGCAACGGCCTGAGCGAGACCATCCGCAACGACGTCGGCGAGGCCGAGCGGATGCTGACCTCGGTCACCGCGACCGTGACCGGCACCCTCTCGACCGTCTTCACCGAGGTGCGCGAGACGCTCGCCCGGGATTCCGCCGAGATCGAGCGCGCCCTGTCGGCGGTGTCGGCCGGCGTGCGCGACGTGATCCGCCAGGACACCGCCGAGATCGAGCAAACCCTCACCTCGGTCTCCTCCGGCGTGCGCGACATTCTCCGCCACGACGCCGGCGAGGTGGAGCGCAGCCTCACCGCGCTGTCGTCCAACGTCAGCAGCACGCTGCGCGGGGACGCTGCCGAGGTGGAGCGCGTGCTCACCACCGCGACCAGCGGCCTGTCCGGCACGCTGCGGACCGACGCCGGCGAGCTCGAGCGCACGCTCACCGGCCTGTCCGACACCGTCGGCGAGGCGCTGAAGCGCAATGCCGCCGAGGTCCGGGAAACCCTGCTCGGGGTCGGCACCGAGGTCGCCGACACCTTCGTCGGCAAGGCCGAGGAGATCGCCGGCGCGATCGAGACGCGCTCGGGCGAGCTGAACGCCGTGCTCGACGAGAAGAGCAGCGTCCTGATCGCGGCGATGACCGCCAAGGGCGGCGAGTTCACCGCCGGCATGACGCGGGTCACCGACAGCGCGGTGAAGTCGATCGAGGCCAAAGCCTTCGCCTTCACCCAGGCGATGATGGACAACTCCAACGAGCTCGCCCGGGTGATCACCGAGGCCAGCACCAAGGCCACCGACTCCGTCAACAAGAGCCTGAAGGACCTGCAGGACACCTCGCGCAACGCGGTCACCGACTCGGCCGCCACGCTCACCAAGCGGATGCAGGACTGGCAGGAGATCACCCGCACCACCGTCGCCCAGTCGGCCGCCGGGCTCACCCAGAAGCTGCAGGAGCTGCAGGAAACCACCCGCACCTCGGTCACACAGTCGACCACCGCCCTCACCCAGAAGGCGCACGAGCTGCAGGAGCTGACCAAGAGCGTGATCGGCCAGACCACCGCGGTGTTCACCGAGCGCACCAAGGAGCTGCAGGACACCACCAAGGCCGTGGTGAGCCAGTCGACCCTGGTGCTCACCGAGAAGACCCGCGAGCTGCAGGACACCACCCGCATGGTGGTCGGCCAGACCACCACGGTGTTCGCCCAGAAGGCGAACGAGCTGCAGCAGTCGACCCGCACCAGCGTCGAGGAATCGACCGCGATCGTGCTCGAGCAGGTCGAGACGCTGCAGAACGCCACCCGCAGCGCGGTCGAGCAGTCGAAGGAGACCGCGGTCGCCACCGTCTCCGAAATCCTCGAGACGCACGGCATGCTGCGCTCCGACACCACCGCGCTGTTCGAGCGGCTGCGTGACGCCAATGCGCTGATCCAGGAGGTCTTGGGCGGCGCCCAGGACAATCTCGGCGCGATCGAGCAGGGCCTGTCGTCGCGGGTGACCGACTTCGTCACCACCATGAACGAGCTCTTGGCCCGCACCAACGACACCACCGACCGGGTCAACGACCATATCGGCTCGTTCCAGGACATCAGCAGCAAGGTGCTCGGCGAGCTCGGCTCGATCGTCGAGCAGTTCGACAGCCACGGTCGCTCGCTGACCGAGATGGTCGACCTGATCGAGGGCTCGAACCGGCGCAGCGAGGAGGCCTTGTCCGACCGTCGCGGCGAGCTCGACGCGATCGTCGCCACCCTCGACGCCCGCACCGAGGACCTCGACATGCGGCTCAAGCGCTTCTCGGGCCTGCTCGAGGAATCGCTCGCCGCCGCCGAGGGCCGCGCCCGCGACATCGCCCGGGTCGTCGCCGAGGCGAGCTCGCAGAGCACGCGGGCGATCGCCGAGAACCACGAGCAGGTGCGGGTCACCGCCGAGGAGGAGCGCCAGCGCACCGCCGAGAGCCTGCGCGGAATCTACGAGCAGGCCTCGAACGAGGCGCACGCGCTGTTCCGCCAGACCTCGAACGAGGCCGAGGGCATGCTGCAGGCCGCCAACGAGCGGTTCGCGGAAGTGCTGCAGAACATGAAGCAGATGACCGCCGAGATGCAGCAGGAGCTCGACGGCACCCGCCAGGAGCTGCGGCGCGGCATCCTCGAGCTGCCGCAGGAGACCGCCGACAGCGCGGCCCAGATGCGGCGGGTGATCGTCGACCAGATCGAGGCCTTGGCCGAGCTGAACCGCATCGTCGCCCGCCACGGCCGCACGATCGACACCGCGGCGGCCGAGCAGCCGGCGCAGCAGGCCCGCCGGGCCTATCGCGAGGAGCCGGCGGCGCTGGTCGCGGTCGGCGGCGGCGGTCGCGCCGAGCCGGCCCGCCAGGCGATGCCGCCGATGCGGGAAGCCGCCTCGCCGCGCGCCGAGATGCCGATGGGTCCGCCCGTCTCACCGGTGCCGCAGCCGCCGCGTCGCGGCGAGCCGCCGATGCCGGCCCCCTCGGTCCAGCCGGCGGCGACCGCTGCCCGTGGTGGCGGCTGGCTGTCCGACCTGCTCACCCGCGCCTCGCGCGAGGACGAGGGCGAGGAGCGTGCGCCGGAGCGTGCCGGGCCCCGGCAGGAGAGCCGTCCGGACGACCGCTCGGCGCACTGGTCGATCGAGTCGCTCGACTCGCTGTCGGTCGACATCGCCCGGATGATGGACCACGACGCCGCCGCCGAGCTGTGGGACCGCTACAACCGCGGCGAGCGCAACGTCTTCACCCGCCGGCTCTACACCATGCAGGGCCAGAAGACGTTCGACGAGATCCGCAAGCGCTACCGGGCCGACCGGGAGTTCAAGCAGACCGTCGACCGCTACATCGACGAGTTCGAGCGGCTGCTCGAGGAGGTCTCCCGCAACGACCGCGGGCAGGTCGTCTCGCGCACCTACCTGACCTCGGAGACCGGCAAGGTCTACACCATGCTGGCGCACGCGGCGGGACGGTTCGAGTGAAACGCGATAGAGTGAGCTTCGAATAACAGGCGTCCGCAGAGAACGGGACCACCGGAGCGCGCCCACGGGCGCGCTCCTTCGCGTTTCTGGAGGTCTTTTCGGTGGACCGCGCGGCAGCGGCAAGGCCGCCTGCCCCGCCGCCTGCGCCACCTGGGCCGCCGCCCTGCCCCATCGGCTCGGAAAAGCCACGCTTTCTTGGTGACGCCGACGGCGGAACGTGGGATTGCGGGATCGCCGACACCGAGGAGCGAGCCATGGACGAGCGCGCGAGAAGCACCGCAGCGGACACCATCGCCGGGCACTTTCGCGCCTCCTGCGAGGCGCTCGACCGCGCCGCGAACGACCCCGCTCTGCTCGCCTCGGTGCAGGCGATCGCCGACGCGGTGACCTTGGCCTACCGCGCCGGCGGCAAGCTCCTGGTCGCCGGCAATGGCGGCAGCGCCGCCGACGCCCAGCACATCGCCGCGGAATTCCTCTCGCGCATGAACTTCGACCGCGCGCCGCTGCCGGCGGTGGCGCTGACCACCGACACCTCGGTGCTGACCGCGGTCGGCAACGATTTCGGCTTCGACCTCCTGTTCGAGCGCCAAGTGCGGGCGCTCGGCCGGCCGGGCGACGTGTTTCTGGCGATCTCCACCTCGGGAAAATCGCCCAATGTGCTGGCGGCGCTGCGGGCGGCAAAGGAGATCGGCGTCACCACCGTGGGCTTCACCGGCAATCGCGACAGCGAGATGACCGCGCTGTGCGACCATCTGCTCGCCGCCCCCACCCCGGCGACCCCGCTGATCCAGCAGATCCACATCGTCGCCGCGCACGCGATCTGCACGCTGGTCGAGGACGCTTTGTTCGGGCCCGCCGCCCCGTGACGGCCGCCGCGGCCGCACCGGAAGCCGCCGTCCCGGCGATCCTGCTCGCCGATGCGCGCTCGGTGTCGCTGTCGCTCGGAGGCGTGCCGCTGCTCGCCCGGCAGATCGCCGCCTTGCCCGCAGACGTCGTGACACGCATTGCCGTCGTCGCACCGGATCGCGCGGCGGCAAAAATCCGGGCGATCGTCGCCACGTCCGTGCCCAATGCGCCGTTCGAGGTTTTTGCGACCTTGTCCGAGGCGGCCGGATGGGCCGCGGCGGGGGATGCCGGAACGCCGGTACTGCTGATCGACGGCCCGGTGCTTTTCGACCTTTCCCTCGGCCCCGTCCTGCAGACGCATGCCGCGCAGACCGCCGCTCTCACGGTTGTCGCGCAGCCGACGCTCCACCCCCGCGAAAGCGACCTGATCGCCGAGCGCGACGGGGTCGTGACACAAATCTTCCCGGCCGACCGGCCGGAGAAGCAGGACCAGCGCAATCTTTCCCCCGCCGGCATTTTCGTCGTCGCGCCGCGTGCCCTCCCGGCCGTCGTCGAGACCGGCGGCCCGCTGGCCGCGCTGCAAACGCTGCTGGCACGACACGCAAGCATCGCCTGCCACCCGACACCGGAATACGTCTCCCGCCTGGACACCCCCGCGGCCGCCGAGGCGGCGGCCCACGACATCGCGTCGCACATCCCCGCGGCGCGGCGGCTGGCAAAGCTCCGACCGGCCCTGATGGTCGATGTCGACGGCGTGCTCAACGAGGACGCCGGCAGCCGCGGCGTGCTGTCGCCCGACGCCATCGTGCCGATCCCCGGCGCCGGCCGGGCGCTCGCCCGCGCACGTGCAGCGGGCTTTCTCACCGTGGCGGTCACCAACCGGGCGCAGATCGCCCGCGGCGACATCACCTTCGCGATGCTCGACCGCATCCTCGGCCGGCTCGAGGCCCACCTCGCCGCCGAAGGCGGGCTTCTCGACCGCATCTATGTCTGCCCGCACCATCCGGGCCCCGTCCCGCACGGCGGGGTGCCGGCTTTGGTGGGTCCCTGCGAGTGCCGAAAGCCCGGCACGCTCTCGTTTCGCCGCGCCTTTACCGAGCTGCCGATCGACGTCTCCCGCACCTGCATGATCGGCGACAATCTCTCCGACATCGCCGCGGCCAAGGCCGTCGGAATTCCCGGCTACGGCGTGCGCACCGGTCATGGCTGCCGCCCCGGCAAGCGACGCCCGGCCGGCACCGAGCACGCGCCCGACCAAATGTTCGACGACATTTGCGCGGCGGTGGATTTCGTTCTGGCGAACCGCCCGAGCCCGACGAAAGCGCCGGCCACAGCGACCCCCGACGACCGCGCGCCACCCTGCTGCGAAGGAGCCCCCTGAACCATGAGCGAGACCCATTTCTACGAGCCGTCGGCGGGCCACCGCCTGTCGCACGACCCCTTCAAGGCGATCGTCGCGCCGCGCCCGATCGGCTGGATCTCGACGCTCGACGCGAACGGCGTCGCCAATCTCGCGCCCTACAGCTTCTTCAATGCGGTGTGCGACAACCCGCCGATGATCGCCTTCTCCTCGAACACCCGGAAGCACAGCCTGACGAACGCCGAGGCGACCGGCGAGTTCGTGTGGAATCTGGCGACGCGCCCGCTCGCCGAGGCGATGAACCTGTCGTCGGCGCCGGTGCCGGCGGAGGTCGACGAGTTCGCGCTCACCGGGCTCAAGACCGCACCATGCCGGCTGGTGCGCCCGCCGCGGGTCGCCGCCAGCCCCGCCGCGCTCGAATGCCGGCTCCTCCAGGTGGTCGAGCTGATCGGCCGCAGCGGCCGCTCGGCCGACCACTGGCTGGTGATCGGCGAGGTGATCGGCGTCCATATCCGCCCGGAATTCCTGCGCGACGGCACCTACGACACCGGCGCTGCGCACCCGATCATGCGGGCCGGCTATCGCGACGAGTATGTCGAGGCGACGCCGGAGACGTTTTTTCGGATGTCGCGGCCGAAATAGCGCGTCACACCGGGATCCGCACGGTCGCCCTCAGCCCGCCGAGCGGGGAATCGCCGAGCGAGATGTCGCCGCCGTGCGAGCGGGTGATGTCGCGGGCGATCGACAGGCCGAGGCCGGTGCCGCCCTCGTCCTGGTTGCGGGCGTCGTCGAGCCGCAGGAACGGCTTGAACACGTCCTCGCGCAGATGGGCCGGGATGCCGGGACCGTCGTCGTCGACGGTGACGGTGAGCCAGCGGTGGTCGCGGTGGCCGGTGATGGCGATCTCGGTCGCGTAGCGGGCGGCGTTGGAGACGAGGTTCGACAGGCAGCGGCGAAACGCATCGGGCCGCACCGTCACCACCGGGTGACCGTGGAAGGCGACGGACGTGTGGTGGCCGTGCCGCTCGGCGTCGTAGGCCAGCTCGTCGAGGAAGGCCGCCATGTCGGTCGGCTCGGCCTGCTCGCCGGAATCGCCGCGGGCGAAGGCGAGATAGGCCTCGACCATGCGCGCCATCTCGTCGACGTCCTTCTTCAGCGCGTCGACCTCCGGCCCCTCGTCGAGCAGCGCCAGCTCGAGCTTGAAGCGCGTCAGCACCGTGCGCAAATCGTGCGACACGCCGGCGAGCATCGTCGTGCGCTGGTCGATCGCGCGCTCGACGCGGCGCTTCATCTCGATGAAGGCTAGCGCGGCGCGCCGCACCTCCTGCGCCCCGCGCGGGCCGAAATTGGCGACCTCCCGCCCCTTGCCGAAATTCTCCACCGCCTCGGTGAGCTTGAGGATCGGCCGGATCTGATTGCGCAGAAACAGGATGGCGACGACGATCAGCACCAGCGAGGTGCCGACCATCCACAGAAGGAAGATCTCCGAGTTCGACGCATAGGCCGCATTGCGGCGCGCAAAGGTGCGGATCACCGCATTGTCGAGCTGGATGCGGATCTCGACCAGCGACGAGCGCCCGACCGTGTCGACCCAGAACGGCCGGCCGATCTGCTTCCTGATCTCTTCCGACAGGGCCTGGTCGAGCAGCGAGAAGAACGGCTTCGGGCCGACCGGCGGCAGCTCGGTGCCGGGCAAAAAATCGACCACCAGGCCGAGCCGCTGCTGGGCGATCCGCCGCAGCGTCGCGTGCTCGGGGTCCTGCGGGTAGGAGTTGTAGATGTCGATCAGCGCGGCGATGTCCTGGGTGACGGCGGCCGAGAGGCGCCGCGTCACCGTGTTCCAGTGCCGCTCCATGAAGACGAAGGCGACCACCGATTGCAGGATCACCATCGGCGCGATGATGATCAGGAGCGTGCGGGCATAGAGCCTGGTCGGCAGCACGCCCTTGAGGAGCCGGCCGAGCCGGTGCCACACCGCGGCGACGCCGCCGGCCGCCGTGCGCAGGCGGGCGAGGCCGACGCCGAGGTCGAGGCTCGTCACGTCGTCACCACCAGCCGGTAGCCGATCCCGCGCACGGTCTGCAACAGGAGCGGGTTCGCCGGATTGGTCTCGATCTTGCGCCGCAGGCGATTGACCTGCACGTCGACCGCGCGCTCGCCCGCCGCCGAATTGGTGCCGGCCAGCGTTTCGCGGGTCACCGTCTCGCCGGGCGCGGCGGCGAGCATCCGCATCATCTCGCGCTCGCGATCGGTGAGATGGACAATCTCCTCGCCCTTGCGCAGCTCGACGCGGGCGAGGTCGAACACGAACGGCCCGAACCGCACCTGCTCGGGCGGGTGCGCCGCGGCCGGCTGGATGCGCCGCAGGATGCTGCCGACCCGCAGCGACAGCTCGCGCGGCTCGAACGGCTTGCTGACGTAATCGTCGGCGCCGATCTCGAGGCCGGTGATGCGGTCGTCTTTCTCGGAGCGGGCGGTGAGCATCAGGATCGGCACGCTGGACGTCTTGCGGATCGAGCGGGCGAGCTCGAAGCCGGTCTCGCCCGGCATCATCACGTCGAGAATCAGCAGGTCGAAGGCGATGCCGCCGAGTTTTGCCCGCGCATCGGCGGCGTTCTCCGCGGTCGTCACGCGATAGCCCTCCGCCGCGAGGTAGCGCGACAGCAGTGTGCGGATGCGGCGATCGTCGTCGACCACCAGAAGGTGCGGCGCATCGTCCGGCAGGCCCGACGGCACCGGCTCGGGTGCGGCCGCCGGAGGAACCTCGGGTGTCTCGGCCATCGCCGCCTCCGTGATCAGAAGCGCCGGCCGCGCGTGCGCGGCACGCCGGTCGCGCCGTCGACCAGATCGAGCACGTCGTCGCGGCCGCGCACGTCGATCATGCCGACCAGGAAGCGCCGCACCTCGTCGTGCGCGTCGGGGCCGATCTCGGCGAGCGCGCGGTCGATCCGCCGCGTCTGCAGCATCGCGAGCCGCACCGACAGGGCCTCGCCCTTGGGGGTGGCGAACAGGCGGCGCTGGCGGCGGTCGGTCTCGCCCTCGCGCTGCTCGATGAAGCCCTCGTCGACCAGCTGCTTCAGAACCCGCCCGAGCGACTGCTTGGTGATGCGCAGAAGGTCGAGCAGCTCGGCGACCTTCATGCCGGGATTGCGAAAGACGAAATGCAGCACGCGGTGGTGCGCCCGGCCGAAGCCGAAGCCGACGAGCACGCTGTCGGGGTCGCTCACGAAGTCGCGATAGGCGAAGTACAGAAGCTCGATGATGTCCCAGATCGGCTCGGGCGAGCCCTGCCCCGAGCCGGCACCCGGCGCCGCGGGCGCCGCCGGCCCCGGCGAGGCCGAGGCCGAACCGGCCGAGACCGAACCGGCCGAGAGCGAGCCGGTCGAGACCGGACCTGACGCGAGCGTCCCCGGCGCGAGCGCCCCTGCCCCGCGCGGCGCGCCGGCTCCGGCGCTGCCGATCACGCAACCCGGCCCCGCATCCATGCTGGTCGGGCGGGCCGGCATTGCCGGGAATTTTATGTCAGCCATGTTGACATATTTCGGTTTGATTGTTACTCAGAGTGCGGGGTTTGCGAAACGATCGTGCTCGCACCCCGCTTGCGTCGCCTGCCGAAGCGCGGTCTCATGACGGCGCCGACCATATCGGGACTTCCGGCGCGACGCAAAAGCCGGAGGCACGATCGTTTTCAGGCAAGGTCGCGTGCCGTATGGTCGCGTCCCGCCCCGCACGCCCCGTCGCGCTCGGCTCGCCTGCATTGTTTCAGGAGGATTGCCATGGGCATCCCATTCGACAAGTTCGACGGCGTCATCTGGTACGACGGCAAGCTCGTGCCGTGGACCGACGCCACCCTGCACGTTCTGTCGCACGGCCTGCATTACGCGAGCGCGGTGTTCGAGGGCGAGCGCGCCTATGGCGGCCAGATCTTCAAGTGCACGCAGCACTCGGAGCGGCTGAAACGCTCCGCCAACGTGCTCGACTTCGAGATCCCCTACTCGGTCGCCGAGATCGACGCCGCCAAGCGCCTGGTGCTCGAGAAGAACAACTTCACCGACGCCTATGTCCGGCCGATCGCCTGGCGCGGCTCGGAGATGATGGGCGTGTCGGCGCAGACCAACACCATCCACCTCGCGATCGCCTCGTGGCAATGGCCGAGCTACTTCAAGCCCGAGGAGCGCCTCAAGGGCATCCGGCTCGACCTCGCGGAATATCGCCGGCCCGACCCGAAGACCGCCCCCTCGCTCGCCAAGGCGGCCGGCCTCTACATGATCTGCACCATCTCCAAACATCGCGCCGAGCGGCGCGGCTTCGCCGACGCGATGATGCTCGACTGGCAGGGCCGGGTCGCCGAGTGCACCGGCGCCAACATCTTCTTCGTCAAGGACGGGGTGATCAACACGCCGATCGCCGACTGCTTCCTCAACGGCATCACCCGCCAGACCGTGATCGAGCTCGCCCGCCGGCGCGGCATCGAGGTGGTCGAGCGGCGCATCCAGCCGGAGGAGCTGTCGGGCTTCTCGGAGTGCTTCATCACCGGCAGCGCCGCCGAGGTGACCGCGGTCGCCCAGATCGCCGACTGGCACTTCACGCCGGGCGCGATCACCAAGCAGCTGATGGACGACTACACCGCCGAGACGCAGCCGAAGGGCAGCGCCGCCGCGGCCTGATCCCGGCCCCTCCGGTCCGACGACGCGGCGGCTACGGCCGCCGCGTTTTTTTCCTTCGCTCATGGGTCGGCGTCCAGTGTCTCACCGGAACCGGGTCGAGCCGCGAGGGTCGGCGAACGAGACCCCGATCGAGATCCCGGATCCGGCCGCATCGTCGAGACCGGATCGAAATCCGGGGGTCTGGACCCCGGATCGAGATCCCGGCAAAATCCGTTTCCCTCCCCTCGCGAAGCCATTTATAAGGGCCACGGAGCCCCTGTGGCGGAATTGGTAGACGCGCCTGACTCAAAATCAGGTGGTGGAAACATCGTGCTGGTTCGAGTCCGGCCAGGGGCACCAATTCCCGACGATTTCCTTCCCGCCGATTTCTCTCCCGGCGATTTCTCTCCTGCCGGTCCCTCCCGGGCGAACTCTGTCCCGAATCCCTCTCCCGCCGATCGTCCCCCCTCCGAGGGGCGGGCGCGCAGCCTCACGACTTCGCCGCGCCTCCCGCCCCGGCCGGCGCAGCCGGCCTAGCCGGCCCGTCGACCGCCGGCAGCGACTTCAGATAGACGGCGATCGCCCGGCGATCCTCGGCCGAGAGCTGCTTCGTGTTGCGGATCACGTCGGCCATCGAGCCGCCGACCGTGTCGAAGCCGGGCGTCATGCCGGTCTCGAGCAGATAGGCGATGTCGTCGGCCGACCAGTCCTTCAGCCCCTTCTGGGTGATGTTGGGCACCCAGCCCTTGCCCTCCGGGTCCGGCCCGCCGGCGAGCCGCATGCTCTCCTTCTTGCCGCCGAGCGCGTCGCGCGGGGTGTGGCACTCGCCGCAATGGCCGGGGCCGTTCACCAGATAGGCGCCGCGGTTCCACTCCTCCGACTGCTGCGGGTCCGGCCGAAAGACCGCGCCGTCGAGATAGAGGAGCTTCCACAATCCGACCGCGCGGCGAATGTCGTAAGGAAACGGCAGCGCGTGCGGCAGCGCCTTGCCGGCGACCGGCGGCAGCGTCTTCAGATAGGCGAACAGGTCTCGCACGTCGTCGATCGTCATGCGCTGATAGGACGGGTACGGAAAGGCCGGATAGAGGTGGCTGCCGTCCGGCGCCGTGCCGTCGTGCATCGCCGAGACGAAGTCGGCCTCGCTCCAGCGGCCGATGCCGTCGGTCGGGTCGGGCGAGATGTTGGGGCCGTAGAAGGTGCCGAACGGCGTGGTCAGCTTCACCCCGCCGCCGAGCTTTTCGCGCTCGTCCTTGGACGCGGCGTGGCAGGAGGCGCAGCCGCCGATCGAAAACAGCGTCTCGCCATTGGCGAGATTTGC
Organism: Rhodovulum sp. PH10; assembly: GCF_000293785.1. Lineage (GTDB taxonomy): Bacteria > Pseudomonadota > Alphaproteobacteria > Rhizobiales > Xanthobacteraceae > Rhodoplanes. Next base: position 48,227 of record NZ_AKZI01000004.1, read on the forward strand.
CGTGTGCGGCGGCAGCGCGTCGGCAGAAACGCGCTTCGGCGCGGTGAGGACCCACAGCACGACGGCCGCGACCACCAGGAGCAGCACCACCCCGCCGACCAGCTTCTTCATGTCCCCGCCTCCCCGGCCCTCGCGGCCCTCGCGGCTCGTGTTCGCATCGCCCGTGTTCGCATCGCCTGCCCCGAGGGGCGGCCGGCCCGGCGTCCCGCATCGACGGATCGCCGGACCGGCATCACTCGCCTGCGGCGCGGCAGGAGAAGCACCGCGCCGCGAAACGATCGTGCGCCCGGATCAGCTCTTCTTCACGCGAAAATCCTCGTGGCAGCCGCCGCACGCCTTGCCGATCGCCATCACCGCGGGCTTCAGCGTGTCGAGATCCTTCACCTTGCCGGCATTGGCGGCGATCGCCTTCTGGAGATCGTCGAAATGCTGGTCGAACTCGGCCTTGTTCTCCCACACCTTGTCGGAGGCGTAGTAGTCGGCATCGGGCGCGCGGCCCTTGGCATCGGCTGTGTAGAGCGCCGGCAGCTTCGCCGACGTGTCCTTCAGCGTCGTGAACGCCGCGTCGACCGCCGCCTGATCGTAGGAGGCCTGGCCGCGCACCATCTTGCCGATGGTGCCGAGCGCCCGGCCCTGCTGGTCCATCAGCTTCACCCGCTGGATCACCTTGTCGGACACGCCCGACTGGGCGGCGAGCGAGCCGATGCCGATTCCCGTGCCGATCGCGAGCACGGCGGCGGCGAGCACGATTCGTTTCATCACGTCTCTCCTCTGGTGGTTTCCGGTCGTTGCCGGTCGGTGATCAGGTCCCCGTCCTCACGGAGCCGGGAGACCGTTTCGGGCCTGTTTCCGCTATCCGTCGCGGCATCCGGTTTCTGATCCGGCGCCGAGCGCCGGATCACGCACTCGACCACGTCAACGCGATGGTAGTGAGATAGGCACGGCGACCAAGTGGCGCACCCGAGCGAGCTCGTCGGCCGATTCCGACATTCGCATCCGCCGCCGCGAACCCCGTCGCGGGACTCGAATGTCGAATCCGCTCCACGCGCACGCCGGGCAGGATACATTCCGACCCGCGAATGCAAAAGCGGGCGCTCTCGCGCCCGCTTCCGAACTCGTGTGCGCCGCGAACGATCTACTCGGCGGGCTCGGCCGCGGGCGGCGACCCGGCGGCCTCCCGTTTCTCGCGGCGGCGCCGGCCGAGACCGGCGAGCCAGCTCGTCACCACATAGAAGGCCGGGGTGAAGATCAGGCCGAACACGGTGACGCCGATCATGCCGGAGAACACCGCGGTGCCGAGCGCCTGCCTGAGCTCGGCGCCGGCCCCGACCGCCCACACCAGCGGCACCACGCCGAGGATGAAGGCGAGCGACGTCATCAGGATCGGGCGCAGCCGCAGCCGGGCCGCCTCGACGGCCGCAGCGAAGCGGTCGCGTCCCTGGTCCTCGAGCTGGCGGGCGAACTCGACGATCAGGATCGCGTTCTTCGCCGCGAGGCCGATCAGCACCACGAAGCCGACCTGGGTGAGGATGTTGTTGTCCATCCCGCGCAGGATCACCCCGGTGATCGCCGCCACCAGGCACATCGGCACGATCATGATCACCGCGAGCGGCAGCGTCAGGCTCTCGTACTGCGCCGCCAGCACCAGGAAGACGAACACCACGCCGAGCACGAAGGCGAAGGTCGCGGTGTCGCCCGCCTTGATCTGCTGATAGGCGAGGCCGGTCCATTCGTAGCCGATGCCGGGCGGCAGCGTCTCCGCGGCGAGCTTCTCCATGATGGCGATCGCCTGCCCCTGCGAGGTACCGGGCGCCGAATCGCCGTCGAGCTCGGCGGCGGGATAGAGGTTGTAGCGCGGCACCCGGTAGGGCCCGGAGATGTCGCGCACGGTGGTGAAGGCGCCGAGCGGCACCGTCTGGCCCTGTGCGTTCCGCACCCGCAGCTTCAGCACGTCGCCGGGCTCCAGCCGGTGGTCGGCATCCGCCTGGGCCTGGACCCGGAAGGTGCGGCCGAACAGGTTGAAGTCGTTGACGTAGGACGAGCCGATATAGACCTGCAGCGCGCCGAACACGCTGGTCATGTCGACGCCGAGCAGCTGCGCCTTGGTGCGGTCGATGTCGAGGAACACCTGAGGCGTCGAGGTCTCGAACAGCGAGTAGACCTGCTTGAGGCCCGGCGTCTGGGCGGCCCGGCCCATCATCGCATAGACCGCCCCGAGCAGCGCCTGCGAGCCGACGCCGTCGCGATCCTGCACCATCATCCGGTAGCCGCCGGCATTGCCGATGCCCTGCACCGGCGGCGGCAGCACCACCACCAGGAACGCCTCCTGGATGGCGGCGAGCTTGCGGAACAGCGCCCCCTGGATCGCCAGCGCGGTCTCCGCCGGATTGCCGGCGCGCTTGTCGAAGTCGTCGAGGATGACGAACATCGCGCCGGCGTTCGGGGCGTTGGTGAAGGTGGCGCCCGAGAAGCCGACGATGTTGACGACGTGGCCGACGCCGGGCGTGTCGAGCACCAGGTCGGCGGCGCGCTTCATCACCGTGTCGGTGCGGGCGAGCGCGGCGCCGGGCGGCAGCTGGGCGGCGACGATCAGGTAGCCGCCGTCCTGCTGCGGGATGAAGCCGCGCGGCGTGCTGCGGAACTCGTTGAGGCCGAAGCCGATGACCACCAGATAGGCGGCCAGCGTCACCAGCGTGAGCCGCACCACCTTGCCGGCGAGCCAGCCATAGCCGGCGGCCACCGCGTCGAAGCCGCGGTTGAACAGCCGGAAGAAGCCGTGCACCGGCCGCTCGATCCACGAGTCGCGGTGGCGCGGATCGTGGGCTTTCAGCAGCAGCGCGCACATCGCCGGCGACAGCGTCAAAGACATGATCAGCGAGATCAGCGTCGAGCCGGCGATGGTGAGGGCGAACTGGCGGTAGAACTGGCCGGAGATGCCGGTGATGAACGCGGTCGGCACGAACACCGCCGACAGCACCAGCGCGATCGCCACCAGCGCGCCGCCCACCTCGTCCATCGTCTTGTGCGCCGCCTCGCGCGGACTGAGCCCGGAGGCGATGTTGCGCTCGACGTTCTCCACCACGACGATCGCGTCGTCGACCACGATGCCGATGGCGAGCACCAGGCCGAACAGCGACAGGTTGTTCAGCGAGAAGCCGAACAGGCTCATCATGAAGAAGGCGCCGATCAGCGAGATCGGAATCGCCAGGATCGGGATGACCGCCGCCCGCCAGGTCTGCAGGAACAGGATCACCACCAAAACGACCAGGATCACCGCCTCGAAGATGGTTTCGACGACCGCCTCGACCGACTGCTGGATGTACTTGGTCGGATTGTAGAGGATCCCGTACTTCACCCCTTGCGGGAAATCCTTGGAGAGCTGCTCCATGGTGGTGAGCACGGACTCGCCGGTGGTCAGCGCGTTGGAGCCCGGCCGCTGAAACACGCCGAGCGCGACCGAGGGCTGCCGGTCGAGATAGGAGTTCGACGAATAGTCCTGCGCGGCGAGCTCGACGCGACCGATGTCCTTCAGCCGCACCACCGCCGTCTGGGTCTTCTTGACGACGACCTCGGCGAACTCGGCCGGATCGCTGAGGCGGCCGAGCGTGCGCACCGCCACCTGGAAGGCGAGCTGGTTCGGCACCGGCGGCTGGTTGAGCACGCCGGAGGCGACCTGGATGTTCTGCGCCTGCAGCGCCGCGGTGACGTCGGCGGCGGTGAGATCCAGCGTCTGCATGCGATCGGGATCGAGCCAGATCTGCATCGCGTAGTCGCGGCTGCCGAACACCGTGATCGAGCCGACGCCGTCGACGCGCGACAGCACGTCCTTGATGCGGATGTTGGCGTAGTTGGAGATGAACAGCTCGTTGCGGGACGAATCCGGCGAGAACAGGTTCACCACCATCAGGATGTCGGGCGACGACTTGTTGACGGTCACGCCGATCTGCTGGACCTGGCTCGGCAGGCGCGGCGTCGCCACGGCGACGCGGTTCTGCACCTGCACCTGGGCGATGTCGAGATCGACGCCCAGATTGAAGGTCACGGCGATCGAGAAGCGGCCGTCGGCGGTCGAGTTGGAGGAGATGTACATCATCCCCTCGACGCCGTTGATCTGCTGCTCGATCGGCGCCACCACCGTCTCGGCGACGGTGTCGGCGCTGGCGCCCGGGAACTGGCCCGAGACGTTGATGGTGGGCGGCGCGATCTCCGGATACTGCGCGACCGGCAGGCTCAGATAGGAGACCACGCCGAGGATCACGATCACGATCGAGATCACCGACGCGAAGATCGGCCGCTCGATGAAGAAGTGGGAGAGCTTCATCGGGTCGTGCTCACTCGGCCTTGGCGCGCTGCGCGCCGTCGCCGGCGGACGCCTGCGGGCCGCCCGCGGCGCCGTTGGCGGGCGCGGCGCCCTCCTCCTTCGGCGTCACCGTCTGGCCCGGCCGCACCCGGGCGAGGCCGTTGACGATCACCCGGTCGTCCGGCACGAGGCCGCTCTTCACCACCCGCAGCTTGCCGTCGACCACCCGGCCGAGCTCGACGAACTTCTGGGTCGCCTTGTGGTCCTGGCCGACCACCAGCACGTATTTGCGGACCTGCTCGGAGCCGATCGCGGCGTCCGGCACCAGCAGCGCCGTCGCCGGCTCGGAGGCCTGCACCCGCACCCGCGCGAACATGCCGGGGGTGAACAGGTCGTCCGGATTGTCGAGCACCGCGCGGCCGCGGATGGTGCCGGTGCCGCGGTCGATCACGTTGTCGATGAAGTCCATCCGGCCCTTGTGGGGGAAGTCCTTCTCGTCGATCAGCTGGAGCGACACCTCGGCGCCGCCGGAGCGGCTGGCGGGGCCGTCCTTGGCGAGCCGCTGGTAGCGCAGATAGGCGGCCTCGTCGAAGGTGAACTCGAAGCGGATCGGGTCGTAGCTGACGATCGTCGCGAGCGGCGTGGTCGAGCCGGTCGAGCCGCCGCTGATCAGGTTGCCGGGCGACACCCGGCGATCGCCGATGCGGCCGTCGATCGGCGCCCGCAGCTCGGTGAATTCGAGATCGAGCGCGGCCGACCGCACCGCCGCCTCCTGGGCGGCGACCGAGGCCTGGGCGACCCGCTTGGCCTGGGTGCGCTGGTCGAACGCCTGCTCGGTGATGGTGTGGTCGCGCACCAGCTGCTGGGCGCGCTGCAGGTCGGTCTCGGCGAAGGCGAGATTGGCGCGCGCCTGCTCGAGATTGGCCTTGGCCTGGTCGAGCGTGGTCTGGAACGGCCGCTTGTCGATGGTGAACAGCAGGTCGCCCGCCTTCACCATCTGGCCGTCCTTGAAATTGACCTGGTCGAGATAGCCGGAGACGCGCGCACGCACCTCGACCGAGTCGATCGGCACGAAGCGGCCGACATACTCGTCGTAGTCCGCCACGGGCTGCTGCACGGGCTTGGCGACCGTCACCGCGGGCGGCGGCGGACCGCCGGCGGCCTGCTTGCCGTCGCCGCCGCATCCGGCCACGAGGCCCGCCAGAAGAACAGCCAAGCCTGCGGCGGCAAGGCGCGCCGGTTTCACGGTCATAGGAGCTCCGTCGGAGTTGGTCCGGGAGGACATTGCGCAACATTCGGCCGACAACAAGGCCGGTTCCGCCACGCCTCGGCGACCCTGCGGCCGCGGTTCCCGTACCTCGGCATCGATCGCCAGCCCCCCCATATAGCGGCCGGCCCTTGCAAGTCCATTGCCAAAAAGCCACAGAGGCGCCGGTTTCTCGGCCACAGACGCGCATTTTCTCGCCGCTCTCTCGCCGTCGCGGCGGAGCGCGCGGCGGCCGGGCGGCCGGCCGGCGCGCGGTCGCCGACCACCGGTGGTGTCGCCCGCCGCACGCAATAAATTCGTTTGTATTCGACGATAGTATACTTAAGATTGCATCGACTCGCCCGCATCCAGGCTCGCCTGCCCGGCCGATTGATTACCGGATCAGCCCGGCTCGGACGACCCGTCGGCCGCCGGCGCACCCGGCGGCACGGCCGCCGTGGCCGCCGAGGTGGGCGCGGGCGCGGGCGTGAGCGCCCCTCGGCGGCGGCGCAGCCCCGCGAGGATTTGCCGGCCGAACAAGAGCGCCACCGCCGCGCCATAGGCGACGGCGCCGATCAGCGCGAGCGACAGCAGCGTCAGCTCGTGCCGCCACGTGCGCAGGCCGGCGAGCAGCGTGTCCAGCACCTGCTCACCGAAGAACAGCGCCGCGGCGAGCACCAGCCCGGCGACCGTGAGCCGGACGACCGCGTTGCGCATCCGGCGATCGATCGCAAAGAAGCCGGCGCGCCGGGCGAACCACACGACCAGCAGGAAATTCACCCACGCCCCGATCGAGGTGGCGAGCGCGAGCCCGACCTGCGCGAGTGGCCCCATCAGAAAAATCTTGAAGCCGACATTGACCACCACCGCCGCGAGCAGTGCCTTGACCGGTGTCGCCGTGTCGCCGCGGGCGAGAAAGGTGGCAGTGAGGCTGCGGATCAGCACGAAGGGCAGAAGCCCGATCGTGTAGGCGCGCAGCGTCGCTCCCGCCGCCGCCGCATCTGCCGCGGTGAAGGCGCCGCGGGAGAACAGCGCCAGCATGATCAGGTCCGGCACCAGCAGGAAGGCGACCAGGCACGGCACCGAGAGCACCAGCGTCAGCTCGATCGCCCGGCTTTGCGCGTCGCGCGCACCCGCGGTGTCGCCGGCGGCGAGCCGGTTCGCCATCTCCGGCAGGATCACGGTGCCGACCGCGATGCCGATCACGCCGATCGGGAGCTGATTGAGCCGATCGGCATAATAGAGCGCCGACAAGGCGCCGGCGGCGAGGAAGCTCGCGATGATGGTGTCGGCAAAAAGCGCGATCTGCATGCCGGCCGACCCGATGGTGGCCGGCCCGAGCGCCTTGAAGAACTTTTTCACGTCCTCGTCGAACGAGAAGCGGGCGAAGCGCGGCAGCCCGGTGCGCCGCGCGGTGTCGGCGCCGACCAAAAGCACTTCGAGAATGCCGGCGATGAAGACGCCCCAGGCGGCCGCGTGCCCGGCGCTCGGAAAGAACACCGCGAGCGACAGCGTCGCCATCATCGAGAGGTTCAGGAGGATCGGCGCCGCCGCCGGCGAGGCGAAGCGCTGCACCGCGTTGAGCATGCCGCCATAGAGCGTGACGAGGCTGACCAGGAGGAGATACGGGAAGGTGATGCGGGTGAGATCGACGGCGAGCGCGAAGCGGCCGGGATCGTCGGCAAAGCCCGGTGCGAGCAGGCGGATCACCGTCGGGGTGAACACCAGCGCCAGCACCAGCAGCACGGCTTCCGCCGCCACCAGCATGGTGAACACACGATCCGCGAACAGTCTTGCCGGGTCCGGCCCGCCCTGCTGGCGCACCCTCGCGTAAGCCGGAACGAAGGCGGCGTTGAACGCCCCCTCGGCAAAGATCGCGCGGAAATGGTTCGGCAAGCGCAGCGCGACGAAGAAGGCATCGGCGATCGGGCCGGCGCCGAGCACCGCCGCCAGCATGATGTCACGCAAGAAGCCGGTGACGCGCGACAGCAGCGTCAGTCCGCCGACCGTGAAAATGCGCCCGAGCATGAACGACCCACCCACATGCGCAACGGCGCGCCGGCGAACGACCCTCGACCGCCCGCAAACCAACGGCGACAGAGCCCGACCTCGTCCCGAGGAGCACTCCGCAGGAGTGCGTCTCGAAGGGC
>NZ_AKZI01000005.1 GCF_000293785.1 Rhodovulum sp. PH10
GCCCGTCCACCCCCCCCCCCCCTCCCCCCGCCGCATGGTGCGGCTCGGCAAGCCGATGTGGATCCGTTACGTGCTGGTGCCCGGCCTCACCGACGGCGCCGACGACATGGCCCGGCTCGCCGATGTCCTGGTCGGCCTCGGCCCGCTGGTGCAGCAGGTCGACGTGCTGCCCTATCACCGCCTCGGCGAGCCCAAATGGGCCGAGCTCGGCCGCACCTATCCGCTCGGCGACACCCCGACCCCGACTCGCGAGCAGATCGACGCCGCGATCGCGATTTTCCGGGCCCGCAGCCTCGCGGCGCGCTGAGCCGCGGCGGCGGCCACGCCGTGAAGCGGCCCCGCGCGAACCGAGGGACGTCACCGCACCGCGACGAGACCCCGTTCCATGGAGCGGTTCTGCGCCGTGGCCGATTCATGCCAGCAGGGGAGCCGAAGGAGCCCTGAGCGGGCCTCTCGGGCCCGTCAGACGGAAAGCCCGTCATGGTGGCGGGGCGGCCTGGCGCGCCTCACGGGCGAGTCGGCGTGGCGGCCGATTATCCGGTGCGCTGCGGGACATCGCCTCAGATCGGCGAGGCCGAGGCGAACTGCCGAGGTGGCTGCTCACGGCCCGAGAAAGCGGGTACGCAAACGGGTACGCACCCCGCCGGGGTGTCCCGCTAACCGATTGAGAAGGAAGGGAATTTTATCGCAGGCACGAGGACTGGTGGAGCCGAGGGGATTCGAACCCCTGACCTCCGCAGTGCGATTGCGGCGCTCTCCCAACTGAGCTACGGCCCCGCCGCGCGGCCGTTCGGCCGGCGAGTCGAGTGGCGCCATTTACGAGGCCGCTCCGGGGGGTGTCAAGAACTGTTGCAGCGCCGAACGGACGACAGCGCCCGAAGTCGGCCGCCGCGAGCGTCCGCCCCGGGGCAGCCGGCCACGCCCTGCCCCTCGCGCCCCGGCGGTCCGGCCCACCGGCGGCCCGAAGGCGGGTCCCGGTGATTCACCAGCGGCATCGTTGCCGCTTGCCGCTCCCGGGAGGGAACTGTACAGGAAGGCACGATCCGTCCCCGGCCCATTCTTGCGGCGCGGCCCGCTGCGACAGACGAGAACCCGCGACATGCTGGAATTCCTTGGTTTCATCAGCACCCTTTTGACGCTCTACGTCTATCTGCTGATCGCCGCCGCCATTCTGAGCTGGCTGATCGCCTTCAACGTCGTCAACACGCGCAACCAGGCCGTGGCGATGATCGGCGAATTCCTCTACCGCATCACCGAGCCGGTGCTGCGGCCGATCCGGCGGATGATGCCCGACCTCGGCGGCATCGACATCTCGCCGGTGATCGTCATCCTGATCATCTTCTTCATCCAGTCGGTGATTCTGCCGAACATCGCCCGGGCGCTGATGTGACCGCAGGCGACGGCGAGGCCGTCTCGACCGGGGCCGCCTGGACCGCGGTCGCCGACGGCCTGCTGGTGACCGTCCGGCTGACGCCACGCGGCGGGCGCGATGCGCTCGACGGGGTCGAGCGGCTGGCCGACGGACGCGCCGTGCTCAAGGCACGGGTGCGCGCCGCCCCCTCCGAGGGCGAGGCCAATGCCGCGCTGCTGGCGCTTCTCGCGAAATCGCTCGGGGTGGCGAAGCGCGCAGCGACGCTGGTCGCCGGCGACACCGCCCGCATCAAGCGGATAAAAATCGACGGCGAGCCGGACGCCCTGGCGGCGACGCTCGCGAGACTGACCGGAGCCGAATTTCGATGACCACGCCCACCATCGCCCGCCCGATCGACGGCAAGGCCGCCGCTGCCGCCGTCCGCGAGAAGGTCGCGGCCGAGGTCGCCCGCCTCTCGCGCGAAAACGGCTTGGTGCCGGGGCTCGCGGTGGTGCTGGTCGGCGACGACCCGGCGAGCGCGGCCTATGTGCGGAGCAAGGGCAAGGCGACGGTGGCGGCCGGCATGCGCTCGTTCGAGCATCGTTTGCCCGCCTCCGCCTCGCAGGCGGAGCTGCTCGACGTGGTGGCGCTGCTCAATGCCGATCCCACTGTTCACGGCATCCTGGTGCAGCTCCCGGTGCCGCCGCAGATCGACCCGCACGCGGTGATCATGGCGATCGATCCGCGGAAGGACGTCGACGGGCTGCACCCGGAAAACGCCGGGCGGCTCGCCAGCGGCCTGCCGGCGCTGGTGCCCTGCACGCCGCTCGGCTGCCTGCACCTGACGAAGAGCGTGCATTCGTCGCTGGCCGGCCTCGAGGCGGTGGTGGTCGGCCGCTCGAACCTGGTCGGCAAGCCGGTGGCGCAGCTTCTCCTCGCCGAGAACGCGACCGTCACGCTGGCGCATTCGAAGACCCGCGATCTGCCGGCGGTGTGCCGGCGAGCGGACATTCTGGTGGCGGCGGTCGGCAAGCCCGGCATGATTCGCGGCGACTGGGTGAAGCCCGGCGCGACGGTGATCGATGTCGGCATCAACCGTGTCGCGACCGACGACGGCAAGGGCCGGCTCACCGGCGACGTCGCCTACGACGAGGCGGAAAAGGTCGCGGGCCACATCACGCCGGTGCCGGGCGGGGTCGGGCCGACCACGGTCGCCTTCCTCTTGGTCAACACGGTGCGGGCCGCCTGCGCGGCCGCCGGGCTGCCGGCGCCCGCGCTCTGACCCTCGCCGTCCGCAGGCATCGGCGGCGGGTCACGGATCACTCGGACAGTCGTCGAACTTGCCCTAAAAGCAGTCGCCGTGGCAGCACTCGGCGTTGCCCTGGCGCAGCCGGCGCTCGATGCGGGCGAGCCGGCCGGCGAGCGTGGCGAGCCCGCTCGGCTTCGCGATCGGGTAGCAGACGCTCAATCCCAGCCGGAATCCCTCGCTCACCGCCGCCCGCGCGGTGGCCGGGTCGGCCGCCGAGACCATCACCACCGGCACGGTGCAGTGGACCAGCGCCATCGCCCGAAACAGCCGCACCACCCCGACGCCGCCGACCGAGAGGTCGGTGACCACGCAGTCGACGTTGCGGCGGCCGATCAAAATCTCCGCCTCGTCGAACGAGCCGGCGGCGAGCGAGGCCCAGCCGACCGAATCGGCAATCGCGCAGATCGTCCGGCGGCACGCCGGATCGTCGTCGAGCACCAGCACCGCCTTGCGCCACAGGGTCTCCGTCGGGGTCGGGTGCAGCGGAGTGGCCGGCGGCACTGTGGCATTGCTCCTGCGGAACGCGCGGGATCGGGAACGGCCGTGCGGGCGGGGGACCGCCGCGGGCCGAGCGCTCATCACCATAAACTATGCGGTATAAGAGGACCACGTGCTCGAGCGCGAAATTCCGCCCGGTTTCCGGTCCGGCCGACACGATTGCGCGAGCGAGCGCCGGCACGAGCGGCGTCCCCGCCGGCGGAACGTCAGGCCGGCACCAGCGCCTGCGGGGTGCACACGATGGTCCAGCGAAACCCTTCGGGCGCGAAGGCGATGTCGACCCGCTCGCACAGCCCCTCGTCCTGCATGCCGGCGAGCAGGCGGTGGCCGAAACCGCGCCGCCCGGACGGTTGCGGCGGCGGCCCGCCGCTCTCCCGCCACGACAGCACGAAGTGGTCGCCCGGCCGCTCCACCCGCCATTCGATCGCCACCCGCCCCACCCCGTTCGACAGCGCGCCGTACTTGGTCGCGTTGGTGGCGAGCTCGTGCAGCGCGAGGCCGAAGCGCTGGGCGAGGTCCGGCTTGATCACCACCGGCGGCCCGTCGCTCGCGATCCGCGCGCCCGACTCGACGAACGGCCGCAAATGCTCGCCGACGATGCGCGCCATCGGCACGCCGACCCAGTTCGCCTCGAGCAGCAGGTTGTGGGTTTGCGCGATCGCCGTCAGGCGCGCGTCGAAGGCGTGCTTGAAATCCTCGAGGGTCGTGCTGCGGGCGAGCGTCTGGCGGGCGAGCGCCTGGATGACGGTGAGCAGGTTCTTCGAGCGGTGGGCGAGCTCGTGCATCACCACCTCGACCTGCTCGGCCTGGCGGCGGCGCTCGGTGATGTCGACCACCGAGGCGATGGTGTAGTCGCGGCCCGACAGCGTGAGCGGGCTCAGGCCGATCTCGACCGGGAACTCGGAGCCGTCGGCGCGCAACGCGAACAGGTCGCGGCCGGCGCCCATCGGGCGCGGCACCCGCGCGGACTGGTAGGATGCGGCGAGGGCGGGGTGGCCGGCGCGAAACCGCTCGGGCACCAGGGTGCCGAGCGGACGCCCCTTCAGCTCGCCGGGCGGGAAGCCGAACAGCCCCTCCGCCCGCCGGTTGGCGAGCACGATGGTGCCCGCCTCGTCGATCACCAGAACGCCGGTCGGCACGGATTCGAAGAGCAGGCGGAATCGTTCGTCCGATGTCGGCACGCTGGGTCCCCGAAGGCGGCGAGCGAGCTCGCCCGGCTCGCACCATGTCCGGCTTCGGTTGGCATGACAAGTGGCATCGACGGCCGTGGTCGCGCTACCCGCGCCGGCGCACCGCCGCTGCCCCTCCTCTTACCTCGCACCCTGGAACCTGCCGCATCCGAAAAAGCCCGGACGGACGAAACCGCGGGGCTGGCGTGCGCGCCGCGCCGCTTCTCGGCGGCGCGAACCGCCCGTTCAATGGCGGCATCGGAACCACCGACACACGAGCAGGGAGTCGACATGGGGCGTCTCGAGGGCAAGGTCGCGATCGTCACCGGCGCGGGCGGCGGGATCGGCGGCGCGATCACGCGGCAGATGGCAGCGGAGGGCGCGGCGGTGGTCGCGCTCGACATCGACGGGGCGGCTCTCGAGCGTGCCGCCGAGGCCGTGCGGGCCGACAGGGGCCGCACCGGCGGCCGGGTCGCCACGCTCACCGCCGACGTGTCGGAGGAGGCGACCGCCGAGGCGGCGGTGGCGACCGCGGTCAAGGAGTTCGGCCGGCTCGACGTGCTGGTCTCGAACGCGGTCTACGATCTGCCGCTCGCGCCCTTGACGTCGCTCACGCTCGCCGACTGGCGGCGCACCTTCGCGGTCAATCTCGACAGCGCGTTCCTTCTCTCGAAGCACGCCATTCCGGTGATGGAGACGGGCGGCGGCGGCAGCATCGTGCTGGTCGCCTCGCAGCTCGCCCGCGTCGCCCGGCCGGGCCGGCCGTGGTACTGCGCCGCCAAGGGCGCGCTGGTGCAGCTCGCCAAGGCGATGGCGCTCGATCACGCCGAGCAGAACATCCGGGTCAACACGCTGTCGCCGGGCCCGGTCGAGACCGGCCGCTACGTGAGGAATTTTCCGAGCGTCGAGGCGGCGCGCGCCTCGCACCACAATCCGATGGGCCGGCTCGGTCGCCCCGACGAGATCGCCACGGGCGCGGTGTTTCTGGCGAGCGACGAGTCGTCCTTCATGACCGGCGCCGACCTCTTGATCGACGGCGGGTACACGGCCGTGTGAGCGGCCGGGCGACGGGCGAACACGGGCGTGTAACGCAACTCTTTACACATCGCCGTGTTTCGCCCTACGCTCCACCATGATCCGGAGCTTCAGGAGCCGCGCGCTGCGGCGGTACTGGACCCAGGGAGACGCCTCCGGGCTGCGCCCCGATTGGGCGGCGAAGGTGCGCGACCGGCTGAACGCTCTCGATCAGGCCCGCCGGCCGGGCGATCTCGATCTTCCCGGCTTCGGGCTCCACCCTCTGAAGGGCGACCGGCAGGGCCGCTACGCGCTGACGGTCTCACGCAACTGGCGGCTCACTTTCGCCTGGGAGGGCGAGGACGCGGTGCAAGTGGACATCGAGGACTATCATGGCTGATCGCATCCGCCGGCACGCCAGCATCGCGCCGACGCACCCCGGAACGATCCTTCGCGACGACGTGCTGCCGGCGCTGTCCTTGACGGTCACCGAGGCCGCCGAGCGGCTCGGCGTGTCGCGTCAGACGCTGCACCGCATTCTCGCCGGCAAGGCCGCGGTGACGCCGGAAATGGCGCTACGGATCGGAAAATTCTGCGGCAACGGCCCCGGCCTGTGGCTGCGGATGCAGGCCGATCACGACCTCTGGCATGCCGAGCGGGCGATGGCCGACGAGCTCGCCAGGATCAAGACCGAGCATGCCGCATGAGACCCGGGGAGCCGTCGTGCTCCCCGGGCGGTCCGTCGTCGATCGCCCCGCCTGCGTCGACCGCTCGTGATCAGAGGCTGTCGCCGAAATCCGCGCGGAATTTTTCGACCAGCTTCTGCTGCCAGTCGGACACCGGCTTCAGGCGGCCATAGAAGAACCGCAGCACCTCCGGCTCCTCGAAGAAAATCAGCCCGCCGATCAGGCGGCGGTTCTCGTGAAGCCACGAGATGCGGTCGACCGCGTACTTCACCTGAGAGAGCGTGAACACCCGGCGCGGCAGCGCGAGTCGCACCAGCTCCATGTTGGAGAAGATTTCCGTGCCGTCCGGCTCGCGCTGCTCCGACAGGGTGCCGCGCTCCATGCCGCGGATGCCGCTCGCGATGTAGAGTGCGGAGGCGAGCGCGCCGGCCGGATACTGCGCCTGCGGCACGTGATCGACGAAGCGCAGCGCATCGAGATGGCAGCCGAGGCCGCCAGCCGGAGTGATCACCGGGATGCCGCGCTTGTCGAGCTCCTCGACCATGTAGCCGATGAATTGCGGCCCCTGGTCGATCATGTCCTCGTCCATCGTCTCGTCGAGGCCGACGGTCATCGCCTCCATCTCGCGCACCGACATGCCGCCATAGGTGAGGAAGCCCTCGTAGAGCGGCACCAGGCCACGCATGCGCTCGTAGAGCGCGCGGTCGCGGATGCAGATGCCGCCGCCGCGGGCGCAGCCGAGTTTTCGGGCGGAGAAATAGATCACGTCGTAGAGGTCGGCCATCTTCCGCGTGATCTCGCGGATCGAGAGATCCTTGAAGGCGCCCTCGCGGGTCTTGATGAAGTGCAAGTTGTCGGCGAGCAAGCTCGCGTCGAGCACCAGCAGCACGCCGTATTCCGCGCACAGCGCGCGCACGTCGATCATGTTCTGCAGCGACACCGGCTGGCCGCCGATCAGGTTGGTGCCGGACTCGACCCGCACGAAGGCGATCTTGTCCGCACCGTGCTTCTCGATCACCGCACGCAGCTTGCCGAGATCCATGTCGCCCTTGAACGGCAGGTCGCTGGTCACCGCGAGCCCGGCGTCGGTGACCAGCTCCTCCACCGTGCCGCCCTGCAGCGTGATGTGCGCCTTGGTGGTGGTGAAGTGATAGTTCATCGGCACCACCGTGCCGGGCGTCACGAAGGTCTTTGCGAGAATGTGCTCGCAGGCGCGGCCCTGGTGGGCGGGAAGGAAATAGTCCGTCCCGAAGATCTCGGTCAGCTTGTCGGCGAGCCGCGTATAGGTCGCGCTGCCGGCATAGGCGTCGTCGGCCACCATCATCGCCGCCTGCTGGCGGTCGCTCATCGCGTTGACGCCGCTGTCGGTCAGCATGTCGAGAAACACCTCCGCGTTCGGCAGCAGGAAGGTGTTGTTGCCGGCCGCGGTCATCACCTCGAGGCGGCGCTCGATCGGCGGCAGGTTCAGCTTCTGGACGATGCGCACCTTGTGCATCTCGAGCGGAACCGCCTCGCCGTGGAATTGGACTTTGGACATCATGCGTTCCCCAAACGGTTCGTGTTGGATGGCGCCACGACCCGCTGTCCGCGACGTCGCCGTCGTTCTCGTTCCGGTCTCGGCCCGTCGCGGCGCGTGGCGTGCCGCGCAACGAAAAGGCGCAGTGCGCGGGGTCGCGGCGCCGAAGCCGGTGGTTCGACCGGCTTTCGGTGGCACACGCGCGAACGGTAGGCAAGGACCGCCTGCCACGCGGGCAGCGGCCATCCGGACGCCGCCGCCGGCATTGCACCTCGCGGGCGGAGCGGCGGGCGCGGCCGGCGTGGTGAACCCCGGCGTGTCGGGCGGAAAAAATCCTGCTACACCGGGGCACCCTCCGAAGGGAGGGCGCCGCCGCGACGGGTGTGGGGGGTCGACGGGACGATGGAGCTGATCGGCAAGGAGCTCGCCTGCACGCGCGGGCAGCGCGAGGTGTTTTCGGGGCTCGATTTCCGGGTCGCGGCCGGCGAGGCCTTGCTGCTGGTCGGCCACAACGGCGCCGGCAAGAGCACGCTCCTGCGGCTGATCGCCGGCCTTTTGCGCGCGAGCGCCGGGACGGTCTCGCTCGACGGCGGCGACCCCGAATTGTCGGTGCCCGAGCAGGCGCACTATCTCGGCCACCAGGACGCGCTGAAGCCGTCGCTGACGGTGACGGAGAATCTGCGGTTCTGGGCGTCCTGGCTCGGCGACGAGGCGCCCGCGCTCGACGCGGCGCTGGAGGCGGTGGCGCTCGCCGAGATCGCCGATCTGCCGGCCGCCTATCTCTCCGCCGGCCAGCGGCGACGGCTGTCGATCGCCCGGCTGGTCGCGATCCGCCGGCCGGTGTGGCTGCTCGACGAGCCGACCTCGGCGCTCGACGTCGCCTCGCAGGGCCGCCTCGCCGAGCTGATGGCCGCGCACCTCGCCTCCGGCGGGCTGATCCTCGCCGCCACCCACGGCCCGCTCGGCCTGGAGAGCGCCCGCGAGCTGCGGCTGGGAGGGCGGACATGAGAGGCCTATGTCCGACCGAGACGTCCTCCCGCACGGCTCTCTTTGCCTCGCCGTCCGGCTGCGGCACCGACGCGGCCACGTCCGCTGCGCCACTCCCTCTCCCCGCTTGCGGGGAGAGGGTCGGGGTGAGGGGCCGGCACGCCGAAGCAACCGTCAAATCCCCCTCGGCCGGGGTCCTCGCATCCGCTCGGACTCCGACCTCTCCCCGCAGGTGGGGAGAGGCGAGCGCCCGTGGGAGGCGCGCGCATCCCGAGACCCGCCATCGGATGCCCTCCGCGCAAAAAATTTCGGGAGCCTCCGCATGAGCGCGCTGTCGGCCCTTCTCGTCCGTGACGTGCGCATCGCGCTCCGGGTCGGCGGCGGCGCGATGATGGGCGTGCTGTTCTTCCTCACCGTCGTCACGCTGATGCCGTTCGCGCTCGGCCCCGACCTCGCGCTCCTGCGCCGGCTCGGGCCGGCGATCCTGTGGATCGGCGCGCTGCTCGCCTCGCTGCTCGCGCTCGACCGCCTCTTCTCCGCCGACCACGACGACGGCTCGCTCGACCTTCTGCTGATGGGCCGGGTGCCGATCGAGCTGGCGGTCGCGGTGAAGGGGCTCGCCCACTGGCTCACCACCGGCCTGCCGCTGGTGGTCGCCGCGCCGATTCTCGGGCTCTTCCTCAATCTCGAGCCGAAGGCGATCGCCGCGGTGGTGCTGACGCTTCTGGTCGGCACGCCGGCGCTCACCTTCATCGGGCTGGTCGGCGCCGGGCTGACGGTCGCGCTGCGCCGCGGCGGGCTCCTGCTGCCGGTGCTGGTGCTGCCGCTCACCGTGCCGGTGCTGATTTTCGGGGTCGCCGCCTCGAACGCCGCGGTGGTCGGGCCGGTGCCGTTCGGCACGCCCTTCACCATCCTGTGCGCGCTGACCCTGATGAGCCTGGTGATCGGCCCGTTCGCCGCCGGCGCGACCCTTCGTCACGGGCTCGAATGACCTTGCGGGCGAGCCTCTCGCATTGCACCCCTCCGTAGAAGTGCCGCATTGCGTCGGTCCCGGCCGCGGCTTAATACCGGTCCCAGGGAGATTGCCATGGCCTGGATCGACCTCGCCAATCCGACCCGTTTCCTGCGCATCGTCGACCGGGTTCTGCCCTGGCTGACCGCCGCCACCGTGTTCGCCTTCGCCTATGCGATCAACGGCGTGCTCGGCGCGCCCGACGACTACCAGCAGGGCGCGACGGTGAAGATCATGTTCATCCACGTGCCCTCGGCGTGGCTCGGCATGTTCTGCTGGGGCATGATGAGCCTGTCGGCGCTCGGCACGCTGGTGTTCCGCCATCCGCTGGCCGACGTCGCCGCCAAGGCGGCGGCCCCGCTCGGCGCGGCCTTCACCTTTCTGTGCCTGGTCACCGGCGCCCTGTGGGGCCGGCCGATGTGGGGCACCTACTGGGTGTGGGACGCCCGCCTCACCTCGGTGCTGGTGATGTTCATCATGTATCTCGGCCTGCTCGCGCTGTGGCGCACGGTCGAGGACCCGGCCCGCGCCGGCCGCGCCGCCGCCATCCTCACGCTGGTCGGCGCGGTGAACCTGCCGATCATAAAATTCTCCGTCGATTGGTGGAACACGCTGCACCAGGGCGCCTCCGTCGTGCGCCTCGGCGGCCCGACCATCGATCCGTCCATCCTGATCCCGCTGCTCGCGATGACGCTCGCCTGCACGCTGCTGTTCGTCGCCCTGCATCTCGCGGCGATGCGCAACGAGGTGCTGCGCCGCCGGGTGCGGACCCTGCGCCTCCTGCAGGCGCAGACGGCACGGGGGGTCTGACGCCATGGCTCTCGGTATCGACATGCTCGGCATCGATCTCGGACCGCACGCGGTCTTCATCGTCGCCTCCTACGCGGTGACGCTCGTCGTCGTGCTCGGCCTGATCGGCTGGGTGTGGGCCGACCACCGCCGCCAGCTCCGCCTGCTCGCCGAGCTCGAGGCGCGCGGCGTGCGCCGCCGCTCGGCCGAGCCGGCCGCCACCGTCGAAGCGGTCGAGGAGACCGCGGCATGACGGCCGAGCCCGCCGACGCGCCGCCCGCCGATCCCTCGCCCTCCGGCGAAGCGCCCGCCGCCCCGCCGGCCCGCCGCCGGCGCTGGGTGCTGCTGCTGCCGCTGGTGATCTTTCTCGCCCTCGCCGGGCTGTTCTATCATCAGCTCTTTTCCGGCGACCCCTCGGCGCTACCCTCCGCGCTGATCGGCCGGCCGGCGCCGGTGACCGAGCTGCCTGGCATCGACGGTCTGACGCGCGACGGCGCGCCGGTGCCGGGCCTCGCCGCCACCGACTTCGAGGGGCACGTCACCGTGCTGAACGTGTGGGCCTCCTGGTGCGTGCCGTGCCGCGAGGAGGCGCCGCTGCTGATGCGGCTCGCCGAGGACGACCGCATCCGCATCGTCGGCCTCAACTACAAGGACCGGCCCGACAACGCCCGCGCCTTCCTCGCCCGCTACGGCGACCCTTATGCCGCCACCGGCGCCGACCCGAGCGGCCGCGCCGGCATCGAATGGGGCGTCTATGGCGTGCCCGAAACCTTCGTGATCGACCGCAACGGCGTGATCGCCTTCAAGCTGGTCGGTGCGATCACCGCACAAAACCTCGAAACCGTGCTGAAGCCGCAGATCGCGAAAGTTTTGGCAGCAGGCTCCTGATGCCGCCCGCCCCCCGGCGGCATCGGCCGCGGCGACCGCCATCGTTCCCTTATTGTTCTTGCTCGCGGGCCGTTCGCCTGCTACCCTGAAACCATCTTCGGTGGAGACGGGGCGGCATGGTCCAGCGGGTCACGACGGTGGCGTTCGAGGGAATCGAGGCGCGTGCCGTCGATGTCCAGGTGCAGGTCGCGCCCGGCCTGCCGGCCTTCAACGTGGTCGGGCTGGCCGACAAGGCGGTGTCGGAGGCGCGCGAGCGGGTGCGTGCGGCGCTGCTCGCCTCGGGGCTCGCGCTGCCGGCGCGCCGCATCACCGTCAATCTCGCCCCCGCCGACCAGCCGAAGGAAGGCAGCCACTACGACCTGCCGATCGCGCTCGCGCTGATGGCGGCGATCGGCGCGATTCCGGCCGACGCGCTCGACGGCACCACCGTGCTCGGCGAGCTCGGGCTCGACGGCTCGATCGCCCCGGTGGCCGGCGTTCTGCCTGCGGCGATCGGGGCGAACGCCCGCGGCGAGCGGCTGATCTGCCCGGCGGCGTGCGGGCCGGAGGCCGCCTGGGCGAGCCCCGACATGGAGATCTTGGCGGGCGCCTCGCTGATCCAGCTCGCCAACCACTTCAAGGGCGACCAGGTGCTCTCCCGCCCCGAGCCGAAAATCCGCGATTCCGCCGCCGACCTGCCGGACCTCGCCGACATCAAGGGCCAGGAGAGCGCCAAGCGCGCGCTCGAGGTCGCCGCCGCCGGCGGCCACAATCTTTTGATGATCGGCCCGCCGGGCGCCGGAAAGTCGATGCTCGCGGCACGGCTGCCCTCGATCCTGCCGCCGCTCGCCCCGGCCGAGCTTCTCGAAGTCTCGATGATCGCCTCGGTCGCCGGCGCGATCGCCGACGGCGCGCTGACCGACCGCCGGCCGTTTCGCAGCCCGCACCACTCGGCCAGCATGCCGGCGCTGGTCGGCGGCGGCCTGCGGGCGAGGCCGGGCGAGATCTCGCTCGCCCACAACGGCGTGCTGTTTCTCGACGAGCTGCCGGAGTTCGAGCCGCGCGTGCTGGAATCGCTGCGCCAGCCGCTGGAGACCGGCGAGGTGGCGATCGCCCGCGCCAATCACCGCGTCACCTATCCGGCCCGCTTCATGCTCGTCGCCGCGATGAACCCGTGCAAGTGCGGCCATGCGGGCGACCCCGGCTTCTCCTGCCGGCGCGGGCCGATCGCCCGCTGCACGGCGGAGTATCAGGGCCGGCTGTCCGGACCGCTGCTCGACCGCATCGACCTCCATATCGAGGTGCCGGGGGTGAGCGCCGCCGATCTCGTCCTGCCGCCACCGGCCGAAGGCAGCGCCGCGGTCGCCGCCCGCGTGTTGCGGGCCCGCCGGGTGCAGGCGCGCCGCTACGAAGAGCTCGGCTTCCCGCACGTGCGTACCAATGCCGAGGCGAAGGGCGGGCTCCTGGAGGACGTCGCCACCCCCGACAAGGCCGGCCTCGCGCTGATCCGCGAGGCGGCCGATTCGCTGCGCCTGTCGGCCCGCGCCTATCACCGCGTGCTGCGGGTCGCCCGCACCCTCGCCGACCTCGCCGGAGCGGAAACCGTCGGCCGCCCGCAGGTCGCCGAAGCCCTGGCCTATCGGGCGCTCGCCGACGACGCCCGCCGCGCGGCCTGAGGGGACACCTGTGTCCGCACTCGTGCCCCGCACGGGTGCCGGCTCCCGCGTCCCGCACACGGGCCCGGCGCGAGGGCTCGGCGCAAGGGCCCGGTACGAGGGCCCGGCACGCGTGGCCGGCACGAGGGCCCGGCACGCGTGGCCGGCAGGGGACTGGTGGTGCCCGGCCGCACGGGTGGAGACGGGCCCCGGGCGCGCTACGCGGCCACTTGGAGGTGCGGCTGTCGCCGGGAGGTTGCGGCTGCGGCGGGAGGTTGCGGCCGTGCCAGCACGGTGCGGCTGTCGGCGGGAATTTGTGGCTGCGTCGGGAGGGTGCGGCCACGGCCGGGACTGTGCGGCTGTCGCCAGGAGAATGCGGCTGTCGCCGGAACTCACGGCGCGGCCACCGGGACTGTGCGGCTGTCGCCGGGACTCACGACGCAGTCGCCGGGACTGTGCGGCTGCCGTCGGGACTCACGACGCAGCCGCGGGGACTGTGCGGCTGTCGCCGGGACTCACGGCGCGGCCGCGGGGACTGTGCGGCTGTCGCCGGGACTCACGGCGCGGCCACCGACACGACGCAGCCGCCGGGACGGGGCGGCGGCCGCCGGCACGGCTCGGCTGCGGCCGGTGTGACTGCCGGCGGCACGGTGCCGCTGCCACCGCTCGGGCGGGGGACCGTCGGCGCGTCGAAGGCGGCGCGATCGCGCGCGGCGAGCTGCCACCGCTCGGGCGGGGGGGACCGTCGGCGCGTCGAAAGCGGCGCGTCGGAGGCGGTGTAGTCGCGTGCGGCGACCAGCCACCGCTCGTGCGCGCAAAAACCGTTAACGTTTCGGTGACCTTTCGGGTGCAGACACTGGCGTACCGACATCGCGACGCCGGCGGCACGAAAAAGCCGACGGCAGCGGCCGTCGGCTCCTGAAAACGCATCCGAATCTCGCGCCCGCTCGTCGGGCTCCAAACCTCGCGCCCGCGTCTCGGGCGGGGCCGAAAGGCCCGTCCGGGACCGCGGCCGGTCGCTCGCACGACGACCCCGCCCCCACACCGTAGCGCCGTGCAGCCGGCGCGTGGCGTCTCACTGAGGGCGGGTCGGAGCCGGCCGCGGTCCGGAACGGAGGTGCTGGCTACTCTTCTCCCTCGGGGATATCCAGATCCAACAACGCCGAGCTGAGTGACTTCCCGTGCATATCGAGCGCGAGCGAGCGGGTGACGCCGCCCCCGAGCGTCTCGGTCATCACGAAGTTGAGCGCCGAAACCTTCGGCAGTTCGTAGCGGACGACGTCTCCCTTGACGATCCCGGCGAAGTAGGTCTTCACCCGCTCCGCCGTCACCTCGCGGCGCAGCCGCTCGTAGTTCGCCGGATCGAAGGCGATCACCGAGATGTTCGAGGTGTTGCCCTTGTCCCCGGTGCGGGAATGGGCGAGCGCGCGCAACTTCATGGTCACGCCTCCACGATCTGGACGGTGCCGGCGACCTTGTCGCGCGGCAGCAGCACGGACTGCACGGCGACGATCTCGCGTGCCGACTTGAAGGCACCGCCGCCACCGGCGGGGCCGTTGGTGTAGAGCGTCTCGACCTCGTTGCCGATCCGCACCGCCTCGGCGAGCGTGTCGGTGCGGCCGGTGACGCGCGCGCGCACCTCGTAGGGCTCGCTCGCGGCCGACAGGCGCGGCCCGTGCAACGCGTCGACGCCGATCAGGTCGAAGCGGAGTTCCGTGGTCTTCACCTGCATCAGCGCGAGCCGCTCCTTTACGATCTCGAGCGCCAGCTTGCCGCGCGCCACCGCGCCGGGGCCGGCATAGGAGATCTGGCCCTCGCCGATATAGCTGTCGACATAGCCGACCGAGACCTTGAGCGTGGCGGTCTTCGGGTGGCCGGTGCCGCCGGTGACGCGCACGCGGTCCGGCCCGATCTCCTCGATCTCCACCTCGGAAAAATCCGCCACCACGTCCGGCTGAAAATAGTTCTTCGGGTCGTGCAGCTCGTAGAGCAGCTGCTCCTTGGCGGTCTGCGCGGTGACCTTGCCGCCCGAGCCCGGCACCTTGGTGACGATCAGCGTGCCGTCCTCGGAGACCTCGCCGATCGGGAAGCCGAGGCGGGCGAGATTTTCCACGTCCTTGACGCCGGGATCGGCGAAATAGCCGCCGGTCACCTGGCCGGCACATTCGAGCATGTGGCCGACCACCGTTCCCTTGCCGAGCTTGTCCCAGTCGTCCATCGCCCAGCCGAACTCGTGGATCAGCGGGGCCATGAACAGCGCCGGGTCGGCGGCCCGCCCGGTGATCACCACGTCGGCGCCGCTCGCCAAGGCCTCGACCAGCGAGGCGGTGCCGACATAGGCGTTGGCCGAGACGATGCGGTTGCCGAGATCGGTGGTGGAGCCGCCGGACTCGACCAGCGGCCACGGCGTCTCGCGGATCGCCTCGATCACGTCGTCGCCGCCGACCGCGGCGATCTTCAGCCCCGTCAGGCCGAGCGATTTGGCGATCTCCGCGGTCTTCCTGGCGCCGGCGAGCGGGTTCGCCGCGCCCATGTTGGTGACGATCTTGATGCCCTTCGCCTTGCAGGTGGCGAGCACCGCCCTCATGCGCGGCTCGAGCAGCGGATCGAAGCCGGCGTTCGGGTTCTTCATTTTCGCCTGCTGGGCGAGCGCGATGGTGCGCTCGGCCAAGCATTCGAACACCAGGTAGTCGATCTCGCCCTTCTCGGCGAGCTCGACCGCCGGCTCGATGCGGTCGCCGGAATAACCGGCGCCCGACCCGATGCGGATGGTTTTCATATCAAGTCCTTTCGTCGTGCGCCGTCACAGCGGGAGGATGCCGAGCACCACGGCCGTGATCACCATGACGACGGAGGTCGCCCACAGATAGAAGAAGGCGAACTTCTGATGTTCGGCGAGCTCGATGCCGCACAGGCCGACCAGAAGGAAGGTCGCGGGCGTCAGCGGGCTCACCGGGAAGCCGACCGTCATCTGGCCCATGATGGCCGCCTGGCCCATGTGCACCGCCGGCACGCCGAGCTGCGTGCCGGCCTCGGCCAGCACCGGCAGGATGCCGAAGTAGAAGGAGTCGGGGTCGAACAGCATCGACAGCGGCATCGACACCAGGCCGAGCACCACCGGGATGTGGTGGGCATACTCGGTCGGGACGTGACCGGCGGCGAAGCTCGCCATCGCGGTCAGCATCTTGGTGTCCTTCATGATGCCGGTGAAGACGCCGGCCGCGAGCAGGATCGAGGCCATCAGCAGCGCCGCCTTGGCGTGCGCGTCGATGCGATCGCGCTGATCCTTGACGTCGGGGTAGTTGATGAACAGCGCCACCACGGTGCCGATCATGAAGCAGATCACCGGCGCGGCCACCTCGGCGATCATCGCGCCGAGCACGGCGATCACCAGCGCGACATTGACCAGGAACAGCTTCGGCCGGGCCATCTTGAGCTCGGCCTCGGTCGGCTCGGGACGGACATAGGTCGTGACCACCTCGCCGCCGGCCGCGCCGCCGAGCGACAGGCGCTTCTCCTCGCGTCGGCCGAGCCACCAGGCGACGGCGAGCACGAACAAGAGGCCGACGATCTGCACCGGCAGGATCGGCATGAACAGGTCGCCGATCGACACGTGCAGCGCGGTCGCCGCGCGCAGCGTCGGGCCGCCCCAGGGCAGCATGTTGGCGGTGCCGGCGGCCATCGCGACGACGCAGGCGAGGATGCGCTTGTCCATCTTGAGGCGATCGAACAGCGGCAGCATCGCCGGGATCGTCACCAGGAAGGTGACGGCGCCCGAGCCGTCGAGATGGACGATCGCGGCGAGCACGGCGGTGCCGAGCACGATGCGCGACGGCCGCACGCCGACCACGCGCAGGATGCCGTTGATGATCGGGTCGAGCGTGCCGGCGTCCTTGACGACCCCGAAGAACAGGATCGCGAACACGAACATGCCGACCACGGGCGCAATCGACTTGACGCCGTTGACGGCGAACTTGCCGGTGTCGGCGACCGAGAAGCCGGCGATCAGCGCACCGGCGATCGGCACGACGATCAGGGCCGCCATCGGCGACACCTTCTTGGTCAGAATGCCTGCCAGCACGACGAGGATGACGAGCAGGCCGATCAGGGCGAGCATGGAGACCCCCTCGGGGTGGGCCCGATTCCGCGCGACGGACCGCGTCCGGCCGGATGCTCGGGGCGTGGACGATCAGAGACGCAATTGCCGTCCCTCGATGCGGCACGGCAGCAGACGTTCGGCGGCTCCGGAACCCGGTGTGCGATGCACGCCGTCGGCGGCTCGGCTGCCGAGTTGCAGCACGAGCCGCCGTCCGGGCGGGGGTGAGGACAGGAGACCGTTTCGGGTTGTATAAGGCAATTGAAATGATGTTATATCAGTGATAGCTTTCGACTATGGACGTCAGCCTTCGTCAGATCCGTGCGTTTCTCACGATCGTCCATTCGAAGAGCTTCACCCGCGCCGCCGGTGTGCTGAACCTGTCACAACCGGCGCTCACCGTTCAGATCCGCAATCTCGAGACCGCGCTCGGCGTCAAACTGCTCGACCGCACCAAACGCTCGGTCGAGGTGACACCGGTCGGGCTCGATCTGGTGCCGGCGCTGGAGCGCACCCTGCACGAGCTCGACGTCACGCTGTCCGATCTGCGCGAGGTCGGCGCCGGGCGGCGCGGCACCGTGCGCATCGCCGCGCTGCCGTCGTTCGCGGCGTCGCTGCTGCCCGGCGTGATCCTCGCCTGCCGGCGGGCGAATCCGGCGGTGTCGTTCCTGGTGCGCGACGCGATCGCCGCCCAGGTGTCGACGCTGGTCGCCTCCGGCGAGGTCGATCTCGGCATCACCGGCGGCGACCTCGCGGAGGCCGAGTTCGACGTGCTGCACACCACGCTCGATCAGATCTGCCTGGTGTTTCCGGGCTCGCATCCGATCGGTCGCAAGCGCCGCATCACGGTGGAGGATCTGGTCGACCTGCCGCTGGTGCTGACCAATCCCGGCACCAGCCTGCGCGAGCTGATCGAGCGGGCGCTCCTCAAGATCGGCCACACGCCGACGCTCGCCTGCGAGGTCACCTACATGATGTCGGCGGTGGCGATGGTACGCGCCGGCCTCGGCCTGACCATCCTGCCGACCTCCGCGCGTGAAATCAGGGTGGAGCGGGGACTGCGGGTGCGGCCGATCGACGACCCGGACTTTTTGCGGCCGGTCGTGATCATCAAGAAAAAGGGCCGCACGCTGCCGCCGGCGACCGCCGGCTTCCTCGATCTGTGCATTGCCGCCATGCGGCACGAGCGGAGGTAATCCGACCCACGTCAGCCCGGAAGAAATGCACGCAAAACGCCGTCGCCGACCGATTTCACCGGCGCACCGTAGAGCCGGGCGAGCGTTTGCTCGCCGGCGGCGCGCGAAAGCGAGAGGTCGGAGCCGGCGGTGCGATGGAAACGCCGTGCGTCAGATCGGATCGTCTC
Source organism: Rhodovulum sp. PH10 (assembly GCF_000293785.1). Taxonomy (GTDB): domain Bacteria; phylum Pseudomonadota; class Alphaproteobacteria; order Rhizobiales; family Xanthobacteraceae; genus Rhodoplanes. Next base: position 18,313 of record NZ_AKZI01000005.1, read on the forward strand.
GAGAATCACGACGAGCCCGATCGACCGACGTCGGCAGTCACACCAAGAACGGCGTCCCGACCGCCGTCGCCTGTTGCGACAGAAGCCGTGATCGCCGTCGTGTCCGAGATACAGACCAGCAAACCGGGCAGCGACGTGAAAGACGGAAATCGGCGTCCGTCGGCGCGCTCGCGTGACGATAACGCCGCGGCGGAGGTTTTGCCGCGGCGAGGCACGCGCCTTCTCGTGCCGAGACGCGCTCGAAGAGCGCGTCTCGAACCACGAGGCCGCCCCCGCCCTTCGAGGACGCCCTTCGGGCGCTCCTCTGGACGAGGGCGGGGAGACGTTTTTCAGGAACGCTCGATCAGTCGCGCGCGATGCACATGGCGATGCCCATGCCGCCGCCGATGCACAGCGTGGCGAGGCCCTTCTTGGCGTCGCGCTTCTGCATCTCGAACAAAAGCGTGATCAGCACGCGGGCGCCCGACGCACCGATCGGATGGCCGAGCGCGATGGCGCCGCCGTT
>NZ_AKZI01000006.1 GCF_000293785.1 Rhodovulum sp. PH10
GTTCAAGCTCTCGAACGATCCGAAGTTCGTCGCCAAGCTGCGCGACGTGGTCGGGCTCTACGTCGATCCCCCGGCCCACGCCATCGTGCTGTCAGTCGACGAGAAGAGCCAGATCCAGGCCCTCGACCGCACCCAGCCGGGTCTGCCGCTGAAGAAGGGACGGCTCGGCACCATGACGCACGATTACAAGCGCCACGGCACCACGACCCTGTTCGCCGCGCTGAACGTGCTCGACGGCACCGTCATCGGCCGCAACATGCAGCGCCACCGCCATCAGGAACTCATCCGATTTCTGAACACCATCGAGGCCGAGGTGCCGGCCGGCAAGATGATCCACGTCATCCTCGACAACTACGCCGCCCACAAGCATCCGAAGGTGCGCGCTTGGCTGGATCGCCACCCACGCTTCGTCTTCCACTTCACGCCGACCTCGTGCTCGTGGCTCAACGCCGTCGAGGGGTTCTTCGCCAAGCTCAGCCGGCGTCGCCTGCAACGCGGCGTCTTCCGCTCGGTCGTCGACCTCCAGGCCGCCATCAACCGCTTCGTCGCCGAAACCAATGCCGACCCGATACCCTTCACGTGGACGGCGGACCCGGACAAAATCATCGCAGCCGTCAAGAGAGGGCACCAAGCGTTAGATTCCATCCACTAGCTTTCGGCACGCAGCTGCCATCCTGTCCGGCGCCTTATTTCAGAGCCGATCCAAGAAGATCGGATTCACGCGGAGTGGGTTGGTCTTGCCAGCCGTCGGAGCATGACGCGGATCATGGCGAGGCGGACGAAGGCGGCGTAAGCGTCGTGGTCAGGCCACGGCTTTGAGGGCTTGCGGCGGGGCGTAGGCCCAGGGCAGCAGGTCGTCGATGCGGCTGTTGGGGTGGCCGTCGACGATCCTGGTGATGACGTCGGCGAGATAGGCGTGCGGATCGATGCCGATCAGCTTGCAGGTCTCGATCAGCGAGGCGACGACGGCCCAGTGCTCGGCGCCACCGTCCGAGCCGGCGAAGAGCGCGTTCTTGCGGTTGAGGGCGATCGGGCGGATCGAGCGTTCGACGACGTTGGAGTCGATCTCGATGCGGCCGTCGTCGAGGAAGCGGGTCAGGCCGTCCCAGCGCGAGAGCGCGTAGCGGATCGCCTCGGCGAGCTTGGTCTTCCGGCTGATCAGCGCGAGCTTTTCGCGCA
>NZ_AKZI01000007.1 GCF_000293785.1 Rhodovulum sp. PH10
TCGCGCCGCAACGCAGCCCGCGTCCGAGTTTCCAAACGGGCTCTCAGGCCGCGGGCGGCCCCGCCGCCGGCGAGACGCACACGCCGAACGGGTGATCGTCGACGGCACACGCGGATGCCGCTCGGTGGTGCCCCGGTCGGGAGCGGCCGGGTCGGGAGCGGCCGGGTCGAGGGCGACCCGGTTGAGGACGAGCGGCACCGGTGGTAGGGAAGGCACCGCCCGCAGCCACCGAGGATTTTTCCGATGAAAGCCCGCGTCACCGTCACCCTGAAGTCCGGGGTCCTCGACCCGCAGGGCAAGGCGATCGAGGGCGCCCTCAAGGCGCTCGGCATCGAGGGCGTGGCGAGCGTGCGCCAGGGCAAGGTGTTCGACGTGGAGATCCCCGGCACCGACCGCCGCACCGCCGAGGCCGCCCTCTCGGAAGCCGCCGAGCGGCTGCTCGCCAACACCGTGATCGAGGATTACCGGGTCGAGTTCGTCTAGGAGACTCGTCTCCCCGGCCTCGCCCCTCTCCCGGACCACCCGCCGGCTCGTGAAAACGGGGCAGCACACCGTGCCGCCCCGTTCGTCGTCGCAAAGCCGTCGCCGGAAAAGCCGGTCAGCTGCTGTAGGGCCGCACGCTCTCGGCGACCGAATCGGCGATGTGCTCCTTGTCGATCACGCCGACCACCTGGCTCGGCCGCGGCCGGCTCTTGGCGGCGGCGACGATCGCCATCGGCGCCTTGTGCTTCCACATGCGGTCGACCACGTCGAACACCACGTCCTCCGGACGGGCGATGGTGAAGCCGCGCCGCCGCACCAGCTCGCCGAGCGTCACGCCGGTATAGGCGTCCTCGAGGCCACGCCGCAGCTCCGTGTTGACCCGCAGCACGCCGACCACGCGATCTCCGCGGGTGACGACGATGTGCTTCAAGCCCTCGTCGCAAGTGTCCCGCAAAAACTTGGCGAACGGCGTCTCGGCCGGCAGCAGCACGAAGTCCGCATCCATCACCTCGGAGGCGTGGCGCACCAGGAACATGTTGGCGTGCATCGCCTTCGGAATCGTGTGGCCGCGCCCCACCAGCTTGATCGTGTAGATGTTCTCGCGCGACAGCAGGCGCCTGATGCCGATGCTGACCGCCACCGCGACGATGATCGGCATGATCACCTCGTAGTCGCGGGTCATCTCGAAGATCATGGTGACGGCGGCCATCGCGGCGCCGGTCGCGCCGCCCACCATCGCCGCCATGCCGACCATCGCGCAGGTGACCGCGTCGACCCCCGGCACCGGGTGCACCAGCGTCACCAGCGCGCCGAACGCGCCGCCGAGCGTCGCCCCCATGAACAGCGACGGCGAGAAGATGCCGCCCGACGATCCCGACCCCAGGCTGACGCAGGTCGCGAACAGCTTGGCGAAGAACAAGAAGAGCAAGAAGCCGAAGCTCGCGCCGAGATTGTCGTTGAGCAGCGCCTGAATGGTGGCGTAGCCGACGCCCTGCACGTAGTAGTGCCCGGCGAGCTCGAACAGCGCATAGATCAGCACGCCGACCATCAGCATGCCGACGACGTGGCGGAGATACGGATTCTTCACCACCAGGAAGGCGTCCTCGGCCCACGACAGGCTGCGCACGAAGGCGGTGGCGCCGAGCCCGGCGAGGCCGCCCAGCACCGCGAACAGCAGGAGCGCGACCAAGGGCTCCGGGGTGTTGGTGGCCGAGAACGCCGCCGGCACGTCGAACGCCGGGCTCATGCCGAGGAAGAAGCGACCGACGAAGGTGGCGGTGCCGGTCGCCAGCGCCACCGGCAGAAAAGTGCGAGCGCTGACCTCCGGCATCATCAGCTCGATCGCGAACATCACGCCGCCGATCGGCGTGTTGAAGGTGGCGGCGATGCCGGCACCGGCGCCGGCCGCGACCAGCGTGATGCGCTGCCACGGCGGCATCGCCATCGACTGGCCGAAGGTGGAGCCGAGCGTCGCGCCGATCTGGATGATCGGCCCCTCGCGGCCGACCGCCGCGCCCGAGCCGATCGAGAAGGCCGAGGCGAGCGACTTGATCGCCGCCACCACCGGGCGGATTTTTCCTTCCTTGTAGTAGATGGCGTCCAAGACCTCGGGCACGCCGTGACCGCGCGCCTCGGGCGCAAACGTGGTCACCAGGAAGACGACGATCAGGCCGCCGATCACCGGCACCAGGATGATGAACGGTCCCCACGGGCTCGCCGGGGTGAACTGGTTGGCGTCGAAGGCGAAGGTGAAGGTGCCGAGAAAGAAGGCGTTGTGGATCACCGCGATCAGTGCGCGAAACACCACCGCGCCGACGCCGGTGACGGCGCCGACCACCACGGCGAGCAGAGAGAGGCCGAGCAGGCCCATGCGTTGGCGGGGAAGTCTCATCGGGGAAGGGTCTCTTATCGGGGGCGTGCTGTCGACTCCGGGGCGCCGCCTCGAAGCAGCGGCCCACCGGGCGGAACCGCGGGCGGTATAAGAAAGTTGCACCGCAAATGTAACCGCCTGGCGCGGTCGAGCTGCGATGCAGCAAATCATGGGTGGTACGGTCTCACCGCCCGCTGCGCGCGTATCGCGCCTTTCTCCGTGAACGGAGCCGATCGGCCGCGTGTGCACCGCGGCGACGGAGGTGCGCTGGCGCACCAAGTTCGGCTTGCGGGCGCGGCCCCCCCACACTAGACAGAGGGCCATGAAATCGGCCGTCCTCGTCTTTCCCGGCATCAATCGCGAGCGCGACATGGCGCGCGCGTTGCGCCTGTGTGCCGGCAGCGAGCCGGCGATGGTGTGGCACACCGAGACGTCGCTGCCGGACGGCACCGACCTCGTGGTGCTGCCGGGCGGCTTCTCCTATGGCGACTATCTGCGCTGCGGCGCGATCGCCGCGCGGGCGCCGATCATGGACGCCGTGCGGGCCTTCGCCGCAAACGGCGGGCTGGTGCTCGGCATCTGCAACGGCTTCCAGATCCTGTGCGAGAGCGGGCTTCTGCCGGGCGTGCTGATGCGCAATGCCGGGCTCAAGTTCATCTGCAAGGACGCCTATATCCGGGTCGAGCGGGCCGACACGCCGTTCACCTCCGGCTACACCACGGGTCAGGTGATCCGGGTGCCGGTGGCCCATGGCGAGGGCAACTACATGGCCGATTCGGAGACGATCGCCCGGCTCGAGGGCGAGCGGCGGATTCTCTTCCGCTACACCGCGCCGGACGGCGCGCTGTCGCCCGAATGGAACATGAACGGCTCGATCTATGCGATCGCCGGGATTCTCAACGAGCGCGGCAACGTGCTCGGCATGATGCCGCATCCCGAGAATCACGTGGAGCCGGAGATCGGCCTCACCGACGGCCGCGGCCTGTTCGCCGGGCTCGGCCACTGGCTCGACGGCGCGCACTGACGGCTTTTGCCGTTTTTCGCGAGAAGAGACTCACCAGCGCAGCATTTTCCGGCCGAGCGCGGCACCCGCCGCCGCGGTGAGCGCGGCCGCGAACGTGTACCAGGTGGCGACGAACAGGGGCGAGTCGTCCCGGCAGTGCAGCGCATAGAGCGCCGCCGCCGCTGCCGCGCTGAACAGGCCGGCCACCGCCCCGGCGAGCGCCGGCCGCAGCGGTGCGCCGTGCCGTAGAGCGAGGAGCGTGGCGGCGAGCAGCGGCGCGGCGAGCAGCGGCACCGCGGCGACGCACACCCCGGCGCTCGACCCGACGAGGCGCGGCACCCAGGCGGACGCCGGTACCGCCAAAAGCTCGCCGAGCACGGCGGCGACGAGCAGCGCCACCGCGGCGAGCAGCAGGCCGAGCGGCGGCCGCAACGCGGCGCCGGGGGTGGCGAGCCGCACCGCGAGCCAGCCGGCGGCGCCGGCGAACAGCAGCATCTCGACCGGCTTCAGCACGAACCGCACGGTCGCCAGCGCCTGGAAAAAGTCCGGGCGAAAGCCGAGCACGGCGAGAAAGATCGCGAACGAGACGAGGAGCCCGCCGAAAAACCACGGCGCGAGCGCCGAGCCCGGCAACCGCTCCCGCGTCGCCTGATCGGCCACCAGTCCCCGGATGAGATCGTCGGTCTTCATCGCCGCTCGTGTCCGCCCTTCGCCCGTGCCGCTGGCGCCTCCGCGCCGCCCCGAAAATCCTCGTCGGCCGCCTCGGCGAGCCGGGCGAGCCGGCGCAAGCCCCGATGCAGCGCCACCCGCACCGCCCCCGGGCTGGTGCCGAGCTTTTGCGCCGTCTCGGCGATTCCCGCCCCGTCGACCGTGATCGCCTCGACCGCCGCCCGCTCGGCCGCCGAGAGCTTCTGCAGCGCCCGCTCCACCTCGAAGCCGCGCGCCGCCGGCTCGGCCTCCGGCGCCGGCAAGACATCCGCCAGATCGTCGAGCGGCAAATCGGTGCGGCCGCCGCGCCGGCGCATCGCGTCGATCACCTTGTGGCGGGCGATCGCCTGCAGCCACGGACCGAACGGCCGCGTCTCGTCCCAGGTGTGCCGCTTGAGATGGACCGCCAGCAAGACCTCCTGGACGATGTCCTCGGTGTCGGCCGCCGCGAGGCCGGAGCGCCTCACGCGTGCGCGCAAAACACCGGCGATCGAGCGCAGGCAGCGGTCGTAGGCCGCCGCATCGCCCGCGTTCGCCGCCCGCATCAGCGCGGTCCAGTCGGTCTCGTGTCGGCTCACCCTTTGTCGGCTCACCCCTCCTGCCCCTTCGGCCGCGACCGTGCGATCGTTACAAGGGCGTCCGCAGGCGCCCCGCACGATAACCCGCCGCAGGCGAGCGGGACACGCACGTCCGCGGAGGCGCGTGTCCGGAAGCTCAGGCGGTTTGGCCGACGGCGGTTCGGGCGGTGGCGGCTTGGCCGGCGGCCGGGGCGGGCACCACGGCCGTCTGGGCGCGCAGAAGGGCGGCGCCGCGCGGGGTGAGGGCGAAGCCGGCCGAGCGCCATTTGAGATCGCTCTCCTCGAACCGCTCGGCGACGGTGATCTTTCGCGCCCGCATCAAGGTGCCGGCGTGGTCGACCACCAGCGGCTCGACCCAGCCGTGCAGCAGGCAGTAATAGCTCGCCGGTCCGCAGCCCTTCGGCCGGCGGTCGCCGGCGGCGACGGCCTCCAGGAACTTCAGCTCGCGGGCGGTCGGGTCGCGACGCTTGCGGCGGCGAGCGGGCGTACGGCGTTGGCGGACCTCGAACAGGAACGACATGGGTCGGCTCCGGACACGACGCGCCGGGGGACCTTGGCGGTCCCGACGGCGAGAGAAGAAGGGCGCCGGGTGGCGACGACTCTGTGCACACGAAGCCACCCGGCGCACGGCGTGGGCAGCGACACCCCACGCCGGAGTCTCTTGGTTTCCACCCGCTCGGGTGGGCGAAGGCCCGCATGCGGGCGAGCCGTGGCGATCAGCCGCCGCGGCGCTCGGCCTCGGCCTCCTGGCGCCAGCGCCGCGACTCGATCTCGACCTCCTCGATCAGCGCCTGCCGCTCGATCCACAGCAGCGCCCGCGGGGATTGCGCCGCGGCGACCGCGGCGCGGATGCTCGCCGCCGCCTCGGTCGGGACGCGGATGCCCGGCACGCCGCGGGCGGCCAGGCCGAGCGAGACGAGGTGGCCGAACGGCATCACCACGCCCCCGACCTTCACCAGAACTTCGGAGGCGGCCTCGACCTGCCGCTCGAGCCGGCGGCGACGGAATCCTTCGGGTGCGAGCGCGTCGCGCCACGCGGCGAGCGTGCGCAACCCGTTCGACAGGAGGCGGAAGATCGGCATGCCGTCGTCCTCGCTCGGTTTACGGCGGACGGCGGCAAATCCTTCGGTCGTCGTCCGATGCGGGTCCGGAAAGGCTTTCGGGGCGGCGATTCGTCGGGCCTTCGAAGCACCGCCGGGCGGGGTCCGCACGGGGTTTGCGCCGAGCCCGCTTCGGGTGCGAGAACGGGTCGACGGCGAAGCGCCGAAGACGCTGGGGCGACGGATCGTGGGGGACCTCGAAAAACCTCTCCGGTGGTTCGCTCTGGAAGAAGATGCTACATACCGACCGTATGTATGTCAATCGGGGGGCCCGATGAGACGCACCAAGCAGGGGGCGGAGGAGACGCGCGACTGCATCCTGGCTGTCGCCGAGCGGCTCTTTCTCGAGCACGGCGTGGTCGAGGTCTCGCTGGAGCAGATCGCCTGCGCCGCCGGCTTCACCCGTGGTGCCGTGCACTGGCACTTTCAGAACAAGCAGGGGCTGCTGCTGGCGCTGCTCGACCGCATGGGCGGACCGCTGGCCGAGCTGGAGAGCCAGCTCGAGGTCGACGAGACGCTCGATCCGCTGGAGGAGCTGTTGGCGACCACCGCCGCAAAACTCAGCGACCTGCAGATGGATCCCAAGCGCAAGCGGCTGGCGAGCTATCTCGTCAATTTCGCGATGGTGGAGGCGCCGGAGCGTCAGCACGACTTCGATCGGCGGCTGCGCAGCTCGCTGCGGGCGATTTTTCGCCAAGCGGAAAAGCGCGGGCGGCTCGCGCCGCACTGGCAGCCGGAGACGGCGGCGCTGGCCTTTTGCGGGATGATGCACGGCCTGGTCCACCAGTGGCTGACCGGCGAGACCGAGTTCGACGTGGCCGGCGACGTCGCGGCGGCGATGCGGGCGTTCGTGATCTCGCTCTCCGCCGGCAAGCCGCCCGGCTGAGACCGCTCGAAGCCGGCGGTCAGCGCAGCTCGCGGAGATCGCGCACCACCGTGCGCCGCACCGCGATGGCGTCGCGCCGGGCGGCCAGCGCCCCCTTCAGGAAGGTCGTCGCATTGTGCTTGCCGGCGCCGCCGAGCGAGCGCACCGCCTGCTCGGCGATCAGCCGCACCCGCTCGACCCGCGGATCGAGATGCACCGGCAAGGGCCCACCAACCGCGAGTGCATCCTGCCGGGCGGCGGCGAGCTGCTCGATCCGCCGATAGACGCCGTAGCCGGCATCGAAGCCGGTGCGCCGCTCCGGCAAGAGCCGCACGTGACGCGCCGCGCGGGTGAAGCCGAGCCGGGTGCGGCCACGCGAGCGGAGCTGGTCGAGCGCGCAGGCGAAGGCGACGACGTCGCCGCCGTCGGCCGCGGCCTGGATCCGGATCTGCCGCAGCGCCGCGATGCGCGCCCAGAAGATCGCGCCCATCAGGCTGCGCGCCCGGATCAGCGCGCGCAGCGCCGAGACGATGCGGGGCTCCCGCACGCCGGCCGGTACCGCGAGCGGCGCCGCCATCCCCGCCGTCACCGTCCCGGGCGCCACCATCCCGGGCGACATCGTCCCGGACGGGCGCGGGTCGTCGCCGTCGGTGGTGATCTTCACCACCCGGTGGACCAGATCGACCACGCCGACGACGTCCTGAAAATTCTCCGCCTCGGCGCGGGTGCGGTCGAGCCAGTCGGTGTCGAACACCACGCCTTCGGCCGTCACCACCACGATGTCGGCGTGCGGCGCGACCACGGCGAGCGCCGCCGGCACGAGATCGGCATCCGCCGCCGTCACCGGCTCGACCGAGGGCGCCGCGGCGAGCGCGGCAAAGGCGTGCTCGCGGCCCTTCGGCACCGCCAGCACCACCCGCGCCGGCGCCGGCGTCCAGGCCTCGATCGAGGCGAGCGTCGCCCGCACGAGCCGCGGGTCGCCGCGCGCGAGAAGCACGATGCCGAACAGCAGGCCACCCTCGGTCATGAAACGCCACGCTCACGGCCGGCGGCGAGCCGCCGCCAGGCGCCGACGAACACCGCGGCGACCGCCGCGGGCGCCGTCCGGGCGATCGCGTCGTCCACCCCCTCGAAGGAGAACGGACGGTTGTCCCAGGCCTGCGTCATCACATTGATCGCCATCGCCAGATGATAGACGCTGTCCGGCGGGTACAACAGGCCGCAGCGGCCATAGTCGACGATCTCGGTCGCCGCACCGGTGTCCGGCACGATCACGCTTTTGCGTGCGCGGAGGGCCGTGACGATGGTCGGAAGGACACGGTCGTCGGCACGCGGCACCACCAGAACGTCGATCGCCCGCACGAACTCGTCCGCCGTCGCCGCCGCGACGAAGGTCGCGCCGCTGCGCGTTTTCGCCCGCCCGGAAAGCGACTCGGGCGCGAGGTGGAGCGAGAAGGTGCCGGCCTGCCCGGTCAGCGCGACCGCCTGAAACAGCATGTCGAGCGCCGCCCCATCGGCCTCGGGATCGAAGAAGCCGAGCACCGGGCCGCTCTCGCGGCTCCGGCGGGGCGCGGCCGCGGCCGCAGCCGCGGGCCGGGCGCGCGGGATCGGCGGCGGGGCCACCACCGAGAAGCCGGCGCGGGAGAAGAAGCCGTGGCGAAAATGGCGGCCGAGATCGGCGCGGTTCGAGCCGACCACGCCGGCGACGTGCCGCGAGGCGATCCGCGCGTGCCAGTGCGCGAGGGTGCCGCGGGGACCGGAAAAGTCGGAGACCACCGGGACGCCAGGCCGGCCCGTACGCTCGCCGACCGCGCCGGCCGAGCCGACGAAATGCACGAGCGGCACCGCGGCGCGCGCCGCGTCGTCCCACACCGGCCCGAGATCGGCGGTGGCGCCGAACGTCTGCACCACGGCGGCGTGCTCCTGGGACACGATCAGCGCCAAGCGGTCGGCGTGGTTGCGGTAGCTCACCACCCCGGCGACGGCGCAGCCGGGGCTCGCGAAGCGCGCGTCGGCCACCACGTCGAGGTCGATCAGCACCGGCTCGATCCCGGCCTCGGCGAGCGCGCCGAGAAAGCCCGGCGCGCGATACGCCCCACACGATGCCGCAGCGGTGCTGCCGGCGAACACCAGGGCGGCCTTCATCCTCGGTCCTGCTCGGTTCGCGTGCTCGGGCGGCGTGACCCGCCGGAGCCGCGATCATAGCCGAACCGTCGGCCTCGGCCAGCCCGCAGGCGTCCGCCCCCCTTCGGGGCTCGGGGCGCGGATGCCGGCGGTGCCGGACCGGCCGGACCGGGGGCACCGCCGGCCCGACCGGCAGAAGCCTTCGCTCACTGGTCGATGACGAACCCGTCGGCGTGCGGCCGCATCGAGATCGGCTTGGACAGCGGCGGCCGGATCTTTTGGGCATCGGGCAGCAGGTTCATGCCGAGACCGGGACCGGCCGGAATGTCGACGAAGCCGTTCTTCGGCAGCGGCACGGCGTCGACGATGTTGCTGCCGAGATGGATCGGCAGCGACTCGAAGGTCCCGGCCTCGAACCCGGTCGAGTATTCCTGGATCGCGAAGTTCGGGATCGCCGCATCGAGCTGCAGGCAGGCGGCGAGGCCGATCGGCGACAGCGGGTTGTGCGGCACCACCTGGACGTTGTGGGCCTCCGCCATCGCCGCGACCTTGCGCGCCCCGGTGATGCCGCCGCACACGCACGGGTCGACCCGGGCGTACTCGGCGGTGTCGCGAGCCATGATCGCCTCGAACTCGTAGATCGTGGTGAACCGCTCGCCGGTGGCGATCGGCACCTGGATCTTGTCGGCGACGCGGGCCATGTGGGCGGCGCTCTCGGGCCGCACCGGGTCCTCGATGAACATCGGGTGATACTGCTCGATGCCGCGGGCGAACACGATGGCCTCCGCCGGGGTGAGGCGGCGATGCAGCTCGATCAGCAGGTCGACCCGGTCGTCGACCACCTCGCGCATCCGGCGGACATTGTCGATCGCGTCCCGCATCTTCTTGATGTGGGTCTTGAACCAGACCTTGTCGTTGCCCTCGTCGAGGAACGGGTTGAGATGGCCGAAGGCGGTGAAGCCGGCGTCCATCTTGCGCTTGCACTCCTCGAGGATCTTCTCGATCGAGCTCTCGTAGATGTGGCCGTAGATGCGCGCCTTGGAGCGCACCTTGCCGCCGAGCAGCTCGTAGATCGGAACGCCGAGCGCCTTGCCCTTGATGTCCCACAGGGCGATGTCGATCGCCGAGATGCCGGAATTGATCGCGATGCCCTGGAAGTAGCCGAAGCGGTGCATCACGTTCCAGTGGTGCTCGATCGCGAACGGGTCCTTGCCGGCCAGATACTCGCCGAACCGGACGATCGCCGCGGCCGACGCCTCGAGCTGGCCCCACGAGCCGCCTTCGCCGACGCCGACGATGCCCTCGTCGGTCTCCACGCGGGCGAACATGAACTGCCCGACGTGCAGGGGCTCCACCTTGGTGATTTTCATCGAAGTCTCCTCGGAAAGAACGAACCGGGTGCGTCCGCTCACCGGGCCGGGGCGGAGGCCGGCAGCGGGGCCGGCGGGGATCGGTCGGGCTCGTCGCCGACGTCGTGCATCGGCACGCCGCGGGTCTCCGGGCCGAGCAGCACGGCGACGCCGGTGATCACCGCGAGGGCGACGACGTACCAGGCGACGAGATGCGGCGAGCCGTTGCCGGCGGCGAGCAGGGCGACGGCGATCATCGGCGCGAGACCGCCGGCGATCGGCGAGGTCACCTCGCGGGCGAGCGCGAAGCCGGAGTAGCGCACCCGCGCCGGGAACATCTCCGCGAGCCACGGGCTCTGGGCCGACGTCATCATCGTCTTGGCGATCGAGGAGACGACGAACAGGCCGAGATAGATCAGCACCACGTTCCTGGTCTGCAGCAGGTAGAAGAACGGGAACACGGACAGGCCGGACAATAGCGCCCCGCCGATATAAACCGGCTTGCGGCCGATCTTGTCGGACAGCCAGCCGAAGCCCGGCACCGTCACGAACTGCGCCGTGGTCGAGAACATCAGCGCGGTGACGATCATGTCGCGCGGCAGGCCGAGCTGCTTGGTGACGTACACGATGACGAACGACTCGTAGACATAAGCGAGCGAGTTGTCGCCGAGCCGCGCGCCCCAGGCGCACAACAGCGGGCGCAGCGAGGTGCGGAAGACCTCCTTGACCGGCGCGCGGGCGCGCTTGTTGCGCTCCTTCAGCGCCCGGAACACCGGGGTCTCCTTCAGGGTGGTGCGGAAGATCATGCCGATCGCCACCACGACGGCGCTCAGCAGGAACGGGATGCGCCAGCCCCACTCCTCGAACTGCTCGTGCGACAGGAGCGACGACAGGCGGAAGGTGACGAGCGAGAGAAGCAGGCCGAGCGCCACGCCGATATAGGGCATCGCCCCGTAGAGGCCGCGGCGCTGCGGCGGCGCGTACTCGACCACCATCAGGACCGCGCCGGCATATTCGGCGCCGGAGCCGAGCCCCTGCAGGGCGCGCAGCACGCACAGGAGGATCGGCGCCCAGATGCCGACCGTCTCGTAGCTCGGCAACAGCCCCATCGCGGTGGTCGAGCCGCCCATCAGCAGGAGCGTCGTGATCAGCACGAACTTGCGGCCCATGCGGTCGCCGATGTGACCGAACACGACGCTGCCGATCGGCCGCACGAAGAAGCCGATGGCGAAGCTCGCGAACGCCAGCAGCGTGCCGGTGAGCTGATCGTAGGAGGGAAAGAACAGCTTGTTGAAGATGGTCGCCGCGGCGGTCGCGTAGAGATAGTAGTCGTACCATTCGACCGCGGTGCCGACGATGGCACTCAGCGTGGCGTTTCGGATCGCCCGGCTTACCTCGGGACTTCGAGGCGATGTCTGTTCCACAGCAACGTTCCCTTGTTCGACGGATGCCGCCAGAGCCAGTCTCGGGGGATTTGATCGTGCGTGTTACGATCGCGCCCGAGTCGAGGCGCGACCATCGTCGTCGTACCGTGCTTTCGAATGTTGAAGACGCGAAATACTTCCGCTATCCCTGTGAGGGACAGGCTACCCTTCCGGAATTACGTGTGTGTCGATGACGATTTCGCTTACGCCATTGTCGTTCCCTCGTTCTCGTTGTTTTGGAAACGATTCCGGAAACGTTTCCAACTTTCGAGCGCCCTCCCGCGTTTGTCAAGCGGTCGAGCAGAAAAAGCCGTGAGCAGGAAACCGACGGAACAGGGAACGGGGCGGCCGGGCATCCGCCAGGTCGCCGAGCTCGCCGGGGTGGGTATCGCCTCGGTGTCGCGGGTGCTGTCGGGACAGCCGGGCTCCAGCACGCAGCTCACCGAGCGCGTGCTCGAGGCGGCGCGCCAGCTCGGCTATGCCCCGAACGTCTTGGCGCAGAGCCTGAGGCGGCGCACCACCCAGTCGATCGGCTTCGTGTGCGCCGACATCACCAACCCGCTCCTGTCCTCGATCGTCGCCGGCGCCGAGAGCGCGCTGAGCTCGGCCGGCTACTCGGTGCTGGTGACGAACTCGGGCGGCGTCGCCGCCTACGAGGCCGAGCGGATCAAGGCGCTGCTGCAGCGCCAGGTCGACGGCCTGATCCTGCTGCCGGCGCTCGAGAACGATCCGGCGACCCTCGCCGCGCTGCGCTCCGCGACGGTGCCGATCGTCGTGATCGACCGCACGATGCCGGCCGATCTCGGCGCTCACGGCGTGCTGTCGGATCACGAGGCCGGGCTCGGCGAGGCGACGCGGCATCTGCTGCGGCTCGGCCACCGCCGGCTCGGCCTCGCGGTCGGCCGCCACGTCCGCCCGTCGCGCGAGCGCGTCCGCGGCGTCGAGGCCGGCTATCGGGCGCTCGGGCTCGAGCCGGACCTGATGGTCGATTCCGGCATGCTGTCGGTGGAGCACGGCGAGAACGCGATGGAACGCTTCCTGAGCGATCCGCGGCCGCCGACGGCCGTGCTGCTCGGCGGCATCCAGCTCCTCGAGGGCGCCTTGCGCGCGGTTCGCCGGCGCGGGCTCCGGCTCGGCGACCAGCTCTCGCTGGTGTGCTGCGACGACAGCCCGCTCAGCCGCTTCCACGACCCACCGGTCTCGACCGTGCACCGCGACACCGCCCTGCTCGGCCGCCGCGCGGCGGAAACGCTTCTGGCGCAGATCGAGCGCCCGGCCCCGAGCGAGCCGCTGGTGCTGCCGACCTGGTTCGAGGCGCGCGGAAGCTGCGGGCCGGCGCCCGCCGCGGCGGCTTCGACATCCGTGGCGGCGCCTCCGGCGCGGCGCCGCAGTCGCAAGCGCGCAGAAACCTGACGCGGCCGCACCGCCCTCGCCCGCGAAACGGCGGGGGAGACCGATGCGGCCGGGCGAGCCCGCTCAGAGCGCGGCGGCGACCGCCTTGCCGCACGCCGTGGTGTCGGCGTTGCCGCCGAGATCGCGGGTGCGCAGGGTCTTCTCGGCGAGCACGCGCTCGATCGCGGCGACGATGCCGGCCGCGGCCTCCCCCTCGCCGAGATGGTCGAGCATCATCGCGCCCGACCAGATCTGGCCGATCGGGTTGGCGATCCCCTGCCCGGCGATGTCCGGTGCCGAGCCGTGCACCGGCTCGAACACCGAGGGGAAGATGCGCTCCGGATTGATGTTGGCCGCCGCCGCGATGCCGATGGTGCCGGCGCAGGCCGGGCCGAGATCGGACAGGATGTCGCCGAACAGGTTGGAGCCCACCACCACGTCGAACCAGTCGGGATGCAGCACGAAATTGGCGGTGAGGATGTCGATGTGGAACTTGTCCCACCGCACCTCGGGATAGGCTTTGGCCATCTCGGCGACCCGCGAGTCCCAGAACGGCATGGTGATCGAGATGCCGTTCGACTTGGTGGCGGCGGTGAGGTGCTTCTTCGCGCGCTTCTGGGCGAGATCGAAGGCGTATCGCAGCACCCGGTCGACGCCGAGCCGGGTCATCACCGTCTCCTGCACCACCAGCTCGCGGTCGGTGCCGGCGAACATGGTGCCGCCGATCGAGGAGTACTCGCCCTCGGTGTTTTCGCGCACCACCACGAAATCGATGTCACCCGGCTTGCGGCCGGCCAGCGGGCACGGCACGCCGGGCAACAGCTTCACCGGGCGCAGATTGACGTACTGGTCGAACTCGCGGCGAAACATCAAGAGCGAGCCCCACAGCGACACGTGGTCCGGCACCTTGCTCGGCCAGCCGACCGCGCCGAAGAAGATCGCGTCGTGCGTGCCGATCTGCGCCTTCCAGTCCTCCGGCATCATGCGGCCGTGCTTCTCGTAATAATCGCACGAGGAGAAGTCGAACCAGTCGAACGTCACCTGGAAGCCGAAGCGCTCGGCCGCCTTCTCCAGCACCCGCACGCCCTCCGGCACCACCTCCTTGCCGATGCCGTCGCCGGGGATCACCGCGATCCGATACGTCCGTGCCATGCCGTCACCTCCGGCGCCGAGGGCGCCCGCTCTGCCGAAATCGTGGGGACATCACCGCGCGAGGATCGCGCCGAACCGGCGGCGCGGTGCCGAGAGGCGAAAGGGTCGATCCGACGTCCATCGCCGTCAAGCCGCACCGGCGCATGCCTGTTGACCTGGATCAAGGAAGCACGGCGGCCCCCTCCTAGTCTCACGTCGAGGTTGCATATCGCGACGACGGCCGGAACCGCCCACGGGGGCGCGGCCGACCAGCGGGCGAGCATTCGCCCGCGAGGATGGCGTCATGATCACCGCCCCGACCCTGACGATCTCGCCCGAGAAGGTGTGCTGGATCATCCTCGAGGCGCGCAAGTTCGACGTCCAGGACGAAGCCGGCGACGACGGCGAGGACGACGAGAGCTGGTCGGCGCTCGACATCCGGGCGAACGACCCGACGTTTCGCGAGCTGAAGAGCTTCATCACCTCGCTCAATCTCGACGAGCAGATCGACCTGGTGGCGCTGACCTGGCTCGGCCGCGGCGATGGCACGCTCGAGGATTTCGAGGATTTGCGCGCCGAGGCCGCCCGCGCCCACAGCCGGCACACCGCCGCCTACCTCCTGTCGAAGCCGCTGCTGCCCGACCATCTGGAGGACGCGCTGCAGCAGTTCGGCTGCACCTGCGACGACTACGACCTCGAGCGCTACTGAGCGGACCAGTCCGCGGGCTCGCCCGGCGGACGAGTCCGCCGGACCGGTCTGCCGCCATGGCGACCGGCCGGCGCGCCCGCTCCGGCAAAACAGTGCCGGGCGAGCGGCGAGCCTTGCGCCGGCGCCCGCCCCCGCGCAGATTCGCCGCTCCGCGAGTCGCCCGCCTCCCCGGCCGGCCGCGACCGCCACCACGGAGACGGCATGACGCAGGACGGCACGGCGGGCGAGACCGCGGGCGAGGGCACGGCGCAAACGACCGACGCCGGCGCGAAGCGTACCCCCCTCCATGCGCTGCACGTCCGGCTCGGCGCCCGCATGGTGCCGTTCGCCGGCTGGAGCATGCCGGTGCAGTATCCGCAAGGCATTCTCGCCGAGCACCGCCACACGCGGGCGAAAGCCGGCCTGTTCGACGTCTCGCACATGGGGCAGATCGCGCTGTGGCCACGCAGCGGCGGGGTCGAGGAGGCCGCGAAGGCGCTCGAGGCGCTGGTGCCGGCCGACCTCGTCGGGCTCGCGGCCGGGCGCCAGCGCTACGGCCTGCTGACCACGCCCGCAGGCGGCATTCTCGACGATTTGATGATCTCCAACCAGGGCGACCACCTGTATCTCGTGGTCAACGCGGCCTGCGCCGAGGCCGACCTCGCCCACCTCGACACGCATCTCGCAAAACAATGCCGGATCGAGCCGCGGCCGGACCGCGCGCTGCTCGCGCTGCAGGGACCCGAGGCCGCCGCCGTGCTCGGCGCGCTCGCCCCCGAGGTCGCGGCGATGCGCTTCATGGACGCGCGGGCGGTGACGATCGCCGGCATTCCGTCCCTCGTCTCGCGCTCCGGCTACACCGGCGAGGACGGCTACGAGATCGCCCTGCCGGCCGAGGCAGCCGAGAGTTTCGCTGAAACGCTGCTGAAGAACCCGCTTGTGGCGCCGGTCGGGCTCGGCGCGCGCGACAGCCTGCGGCTCGAGGCGGGGCTGTGCCTGTCCGGCACCGACATCGGCCCCGACACGACGCCGGTCGAGGCCGGGCTCGGCTGGAGCATCCAAAAAGTGCGGCGGACGGGCGGGCTGCGGGCCGGCGGCTTTCCCGGCGCCGAGACGATTTTCGCGCAGCTCGCCGAAGGCGCGCCGCGCGTGCGGGTCGGGCTGCGGCCGGAGGGGCGCGCGCCGGTGCGCGGCGGCGCGCCTCTGTTTCGCGACGAGACCGGCGGCGCGCCGGTCGGCAGCGTCACGTCCGGCGGCTTCGGGCCGACGGTCGAGGCGCCGGTCGCGATGGGCTACGTGACGACCGCCGATGCCGTCCCCGGCACGCGCCTGTTCGCCGAGGTGCGCGGCAAGCGGCTGCCGGTCGCCGTCGCGACGCTGCCGTTCGTGCCGCCCCGTTTCGTGCGCCCGTGAGGCCGGAGGAGACCCCAAAAATGCTGAAATTCACCAAGGACCACGAGTGGCTCCGCCTCGACGGCGAGGTCGCCACGGTCGGCATCACCGATCACGCCCAGGAGCAGCTCGGCGACCTCGTGTTCGTCGACCTACCGACCGTCGGCGCGACCTTCGAGCAGGGCGCGGCGGCGGCGGTGGTGGAGTCGGTCAAGGCCGCCTCCGACATCTATTGCCCGGTCGACGGCGAGGTGACCGAGGTCAACGAGGCGGTGGCGCAGGAGCCCGGCACCATCAACAGCGACCCGATGGCGGCCGGCTGGCTGTTCAAGCTGAAGATCGCCGACAAGTCCCAGCTCGACGGCCTGCTCGACGAGGCGGGCTACAAGGCCATCCTGGGCTGACGTTTTCGCGCGACGCCCCGCCACGGGACGGCGCAGCCCGCTGCTCGGAAAGGCTCAACGCGGGCGGCGGCGGCGCTCCGGCATCTGCTGGACGGCGATCTCGCTCTTGCGGAAGAAGCCGCGGTGCCCGCAGGCGCCACAGCCGAGCGAGAACTCGTCGGCGACCGCCTCCACCTTGTGGAACGGAATCTCGCCGCCGCAACGCGGGCAGCGGACGATCCCGCGCAGAAAGGTCGACCGCGCGGCTGTCGCGCTGCGCTCACGGAAGAACATCGGTCACGCCCGAAAAAAATCCGATCGGACGAGAGAAAAGGCCCGGTCGGACACCACCCCGCCTCGCCCCCCGGCTCGGCGAGGCCATAGAGACGACTTTCGGGCGTTGCGTAAAGCGTTTGCTCGAGAAAGCGTTAACGGCGGGCGTCGGGTTGCGCCGAAGCGAGCGGCCGCGGGCGCGGCAGCCAGCGGCCGTGCCTCCTCACGGGCGTGCGCGCGGCCGCGAGGCCGAGGTCACTGCAGCGAAGCGGTGCGCTGAAAAGTGACGGTGGAGAGAAACACCACGGCGCCGCCGGAGAAGCGATCGCTCGTCATGCCCGGATAGGGCTCGCCCGCAAACGTCATCATCACGCTGCCGGTCGGCTTCTCGAGCAGCCGCGAGATGGCGCCCCAGTCGGGCGCGCCATAGCCCGTGACGGTGAGCGAGCGCTGCAGGCTCGGCGCCAGCATCACGGCGCGCAGCCACGGATCGTCGAATTGCATGCCGGCCTTCACCGCCACCACGGCGGCGTGCGGGGCGGCGACCGCCGCGGCCGGCGTCTCGCTCTCGTCGGCATGGCCGAGCCGCGCCGTGGCCTTGCGCACCACCGTCACCGGGCCGGGAGCGGCCTGAGCGGGCGGGCGTGCCGCGTCGTCGGCGGACAGGCGGGCGCGGTCGACCAGCGAGCCCATCATCGAGGGACGCGCCGGCGCCTGTTGCGGGCGGCTGCGCGGCTCCACCGCATAAGCGAGGGCGAGCTCGAGCGGCACGCGGTCGGCGGCGTCGCGGGTACGGGTCCACGGCCCGACCGAGCCGGTGCTCGCGCCACCGTCGGCCGGCACGATCACCTCGTCGGCGGATGCGGTGCGGTAGGGCTGCGCCGAGGTCTCGCCGATCGCGGCCGGCGGGCGCGGCGGCTCGTTGCCGAGCGTCACCGGCGTCGCGCCGGCGGAGGCGAGCATCAGGCCGCCGGAAGCGGGCGCGTCTCCTGCCGCCTCGGTCGCGCCGGGCCGGCTCGGCGGCAGGGGCACGCGCGAGGCAACCCGAGTCTCGGCGACGCGGGTCTCGGCACGCGCCGGCCGAGAGGTCACGGGACGCGCCGGCTCGCGGGCATTGTCCTCGGCCTCCTCGGGATCGGACCCGCGGCTGCCGAACAGCGTGGCGAACAGGTTCTTGGCCGGCGCGGTGACGTTTTGGACCGGGTTTTGCGCGCCCGTGTCGGCGTCGGTGTCGACGCCGGCCGAGCGGGCGGCGGCGAGCGAGACCTGCGAGGGCGACGAGCCGCGCCGCGCAATGTCGGCGAGCGCGAGCTGATAATTCTTCATCGGCTTGCCGTCGGTCGGCACGTGCACGGTGCGGCCGTCCGGAAACACGCGGGCGAGCTGGTCGCGGGTCATGCGCGGCCAGTGGCGCACGCTGGCGACGTCGACATGGATGAACTGCGAGCCCGGGTAATAGCCGACGCCGCCCCGCTGCAGCCGCAACGCGGCGGCGCGCTGCACGTCGAGCGGCACGTTGCGCACCTTGAGGTCGATCGCCTTGCCGAGCGTGTGCTGGCTGTGCTTGGCGACGCCGCTCGAGCGGCTCCGCAGCATGCTGTTGGTGGCGGGCGCGCGATAGCCGCAGATGATGTCGATGCCGTCCTTGCCGTCGACCGCGCGATAGAGCTCCCACACCGCGTCGATCACCGCGGGGTCCATCCGGACCTCCTCGTTGCGGCGCCAGTCGCGCATCTCGTGGTTGATCTTGGCGAGCGCGGCCGGGTCGTAGCGGCCGTCGCGCTTGTAGGTGACGGTCAGCGTCTCGCCGGTGTGGGTGTGGTGAAAGGTCAGCGAGCGGGTGTCGCCGTTGGCTGCCGCGGTCTGCAGCGTCTGGCTGCCGAGCAGCAGGATCGCCGCCACGGCGCCGGCATGTCTGCCGGCCCGCAAGACTTTGCTCACGGCGAACGAAAACGATGCGGAGGGGCTTTGGCCGCGCGTCGGTGTCACGTTCACGATCCCTCGTTCGGACAAGACTTCGGCGTCCCGCCCGGACGGCGTCCGGGAAGGAGACCGTCGCGCCGCACACCCCCCCGGTGCGCGGCGCGACGTCGTGCTCGGCGTCTTTTACGGGATCGGTAAACGCAGACTGGCTGCCCCCTCTCCCCCATCACGAAGCCTTCACTAAACCGTGATCATGGCGAAAACAAGCCGACTGATGCGGCCGCGCCACGCCGGCGTAAAATATTGTTCGTCAACGATATTTTTACGGATTCGGGGATCCCGCCGCGACCCGTGCACGCGTCGGTCGCCGTTCCGACCGATGTGATCGCCTGACGATCACCGGCGGGCACGAAAAATGCTTTCCGGAAATCCCCCAAGCAATCCCGGCATCGAACGAAAAAGGCCGGGACATCCCCGGCCTTCTCGAACGCCTCGAATTTTCGCCGGCCGCCGCGGCCGTCAGCGGAACAGGTTGAAGAACGGGAAGATGCTGGTGCGCGGCGGCTCCGGCGGCGCCTGGAACACCTGGCGGCGCGGCCGCACCGACGCCTCGCGGCGCTGGACCGGCACGTCGGCGACCTTCCGTTCGTTGCCGTGCAGCACCGCCAGCACCTGCTTGTCGCGGCCGTAGACGTCGTCGCGCAGCTGCAGCTCGCCGTGCTCGTCGACGAACGCGGTCTGATAGGTCAGATGCACCGGGATCGGCTTCGGCAGGTTGATGTTTGTCTCGCCGCTTCCGTACATCTTGCGGATCCGCGCGGCCGTGTAGTTCTCCTTCGGCAGCGCGATCGAGAGCAGCACCTCGGCGTACTCGTCCGGGTCCTGCACCCGCATGCAGCCGTGGCTGTAGGCCCGCCGCGACTTCGAGAACAGATACTTGTCCGGCGTGTCGTGCTGGTAGACCAGGAACTTGTTGGGGAAGTTGAAGCGGATGCGGCCGAGCGCGTTGGCGGCGCCGGGCGGCTGCGAGACGTGCACCGAGCCGTCGCGGCGATAGGTGACCTTCAGCCCCATCCGTTCGAGCACGGTCGGGTCCTGCTGCAGCGCCGGCAGGTACTCGTTGTAGACGATCGACGGCGGCACGTTCCAGGTCGGGTTGACGGTGATGTACTTCATCGTCTCGCTGAGCAGCGGCGTCGCCTTGCTCGGCTTGCCGACCACGATGCGGGTCTTCCACTTCACCGCGCCGTGGTCGTAAACCTTCAGCGTGTAGTCCGGGATGTTGACCATCACGTACGCCTTGCCGAGATCGTGGTCGATCCAGCGCCAGCGTTCGAGATTGGCGACGATGATGTCGGCGGTGCGGGCGTCGCTCGGGCCGTTGATCGCCTCGATCGTGTTGCGGCCGACCAGCCCGTCCGGCCGCAGGCCGTGCTTCTTCTGGAACGCCTTCACCGCGTCGGCCAGCGCCGCGTCGTAGAGATTGCCCTCGCCGGTGACGCCGAGCCGCTTGCGCAAGCCCGGCACGCGCTCGTCCTCGGTGCCCTCGCGCATCAGCGGGCCGTCGGCCAGCGGCGGATCCTCGTCGGCGGTCTCGCCGCGCAGCGCGGCGAGCTTTGCCTTCAGCGCCTTGTAGGCCGGATGCTGCGGCAGATAGCCGGCGAGCGCCGCGCGGGCGTCGTCCGCGGTCGCGAGCTTGTCGAGCACCGCGTCGGCCGCCGGCGCCTTGGTCTCGTAGAGAATGTCGCCGGCGATCCGCGACCAGTGCACCCGCCCGACCGCCGCGTGGTGGGCATAGTCGAGCACCGCGGCATCGAGCGCCAGCTCGTAGGCGGCGACGTCCTCCGGCGTCGGGTTCGCGGCGAGCTGCGGCACCGGATAGTCGGCCGGGTCGAGGCCGTCGGCCGCCGCGCTCCTCAGCTGCGCCGCCACCGCCTTTGCCCGCGCGGAGACCACGCCGTCGGCGGTCCACAGCGGCGCGTCGTTGCGCGCGGCATAGAAGCTCTGCAGGGCCTCGCGCGTCTTGGTGTCGAACCGCCGGTCCTTCGACGCGAGCAGATCACGCAGCACCGGCCCGACCTTCTGGTCGAGCGTTTGCACCGGCGCGACGGCCTCGGGGATCGAGGCGGTGGTCGGCTCGGCCGCGGGCGCGGATTTTTTGGCGGTCTCGGGCGCCACGGCCGGCGTGCCCGGCGCGGGTTTCGTCGCGGCGGTGTCGGGAGTGGCGGTGTCGGGAGTGGCGGGTGCGCTCGGAGCCGATTCGGTCTTCGCCGTCTCGGGAGCCGCCGGTGCCGGCGTCGTCGCGGCGGTGTCCGGCGTGGCGGGCGCAGTCGGAGAAGGCTCGGTCTTCGCGGTCTCCGGGGCGGCCGGCTTGCTTTCCGGCTCGGTCTTCGCCGTGTCCGGCGTAGCGGGCGCGCTCGGAGCAGCCTTGGTCTCGGCCGTGGCCGGGGCAGCCGGAGCGGTCGGCGACGGCGCGGTCTCGGCGGCCTTGGTGTCGGCGGGTGCCACGTCGTTCGGGGTCACCACCACCGGGGCGGGCTGGACCGGCGGCACCGCATCATCGACCGAGACGGACGTCTTCTCGTCGGCGGCCTTTGCGGCCGACGAAGGATCCTTCGGCGCGGGCGCCTCGGGCGCCGCGGCCGTGTTCGGAGCAACGGCCTCGGAGGCGGCGGCCTTCGGGGCAGCGGGTTCCGCCGCCTCGGTGCTCAAGGCCGGGTCGGAGGAGACCGCCTCGGTCGCCCCCTCGGTGGAGCCCCTGGTCGATTCCGGCCCGGTCGAGACTGCGGTCGAGACCGCCCCGGTCGAGACCGTCGTGGTCGAGACCGGGGTCGAGACCGTGGCCGCATCGCCCGGTTCGGCACGGGCCGGCGCGACACCCAGGGTCAGAACGAGGGCGAGGGCCGTTCCGGCGAGCAGACGATCGAATCGCATGGGCGATCTCCTCACGAGGCTTTACGGGCACCACGGTCGAGCCGTCGGCACACGGACGGCTCCATCGGCCACGCACGGGGCCGACGCGGCGGCGGCCGTCGCACGCGGAGTTCCACGCCAGGCCACGCCAATCGCGAGAAAGCTAACCGAGACGGCCCGGCGCACGCTCGGCTTTTCGCGCATGGTGCGGTTGTTTTCGCGACCCCTGTCACCGCAGAGCCACGTCGGACGCCCCGTCTCGATCGGCGGGCGCCGGCCCGAGCGTCTCCAACTTGCGGTAAAGCGTCGACCGGCCGATCCGGAGTTTGCGAGCGACCTCGGTCATTTGGCCGCCATAGCGGGCGATCGCGAAGCGAATCGTGTCGGCCTCGATGTCCTCGAGCGGTCGCACGTTACCATCGGCATCGAGCAGCGGCAGCGTCGGCGGCGCCGGCGCCTCCTCCTCGATCGTCACCGCCCCCACCGTGATTCGCGGCGCCGCCACGACCGGCGCGGGAGCGGTAGCGGCGTCGGCGGGTTCCGCCGCGGGCACCCGCAGAGCGCCCTCGCCCCGCGCGACCGCGGCGGCGATCTGCGGAAACTCCGAGACGCCCAGCTCCTCGCCTTCGGCGAGCACCACGGCACGGAAGATCGCATTCTCGAGCTGGCGGACGTTTCCGGGCCACGGATAGGCGGTCAGCATCGCCACCGCCTCGGCCGACACCCGCCGCACCCGCCTCCCCTCCTCGGCGGCGAACCGCAGGAGAAAGTGGCGGACCAGATCGGGGATGTCTTCCGCGCGCGCCCGCAGCGGCGGCAGCGTGATCGGAAACACGTGCAGGCGATAGAACAGGTCCTCGCGAAAACGGCCGGCGCCGACATCGGCGATCAGATCCCTGTTGGTGGCCGACATCAGCCGCACGTCGACCTTCACCGGCTTTCGCCCGCCGACCGGCTCGACCTCGCTTTCCTGGATCGCCCGCAAAAGCTTCACCTGGGCGGCGGCCGGCAGCTCGCCCACCTCGTCGAGAAACAGCGTGCCGCCCGAGGCCTCGACGAATTTTCCGACGTGCTTCTCCGAGGCGCCGGTGAAGGCGCCCTTCTCGTGGCCGAACAGGATCGACTCGACCAGCGTCTCCGGCAGCGCGCCGCAATTCACCGCGACGAACGGCTTTGCCCGCCGCTCGCCGGAGCCATGAATGGCGCGGGCAAAGAGCTCCTTGCCGACGCCGGATTCGCCGCCGATCAGCACCGGGATGTGCGAGGCGGCCGCCTTCTCCGCCGCCCGCATCACGCTGCGCATCGCGGGGCTGCGGGTGATCACGTCCTTGAAGGTGAGGGTCCCGTCGCGGCTCCGCTTGATGCGCGACAGCTCGCCCTCGAGCGCGCGGGTGGCGAGCGCGTTGCGCAGCGACACCAGAAGCCGCTCCGGCCCGACCGGCTTCACCACGAAATCGACTGCCCCCGCCCGCATCGCCGAGACGACGTTGTCGATGCCGCCGTGCGCGGTCTGCACGATCACCGGCAGCGACAGGCCGGCATCGCGCAGTTTTGCCAGCACCCCGAGGCCGTCGAGGTCGGGCATCACGAGGTCGAGCACCACTGCGTCGACCGCCGGCGCGTCGGGATCGGCGAGCAGGGCCAGCGCGGCGTCGCCGCCGTCGGCAGTCGCCGGCACGAAGCCGAATTTCTCGACCATCGCCTCGAGCAGCCGCCGCTGGACGGGGTCGTCGTCGACGATGAGTACGCGCTCCGCCATCGCGGTTCCGGCCTGGTTACGACTGTCCCGATTTGGAGCATTAGTCCAGATCAGCCTTAACGGGCTGTTACCCCCGGCCGCGTTCGGCATGGGTCTCTCGCGGATCTCGCAGGGGAAGCGTATCTTGCTACCGTCGGAGCACGGCCGGGCCGGCTCCGACCGGGCGATGCGAGGAAAACGATGACGACTGCGCTGGTGATTCTCGTGCTGCTGGCCGTCGCCGGCTGGGTCGGCTGGGGCTTTCTCTCCCGCCGCGCGCTGCTGCCCTGCCCGGCCGCCTTCTCCTTCGTCGTCGAGCGCGACAACCCGCTGGCGAAATTCACCCGCGCCGCGCACGTGGTGGAGCGGCTGGCGCCGAAGCCGGGCGAAACAATCGCCGATATCGGCTGCGGGCCCGGCCGGGTGACGCTGCCGCTCGCCCGCGCGGTCGCCCCCGGCGGCGAGATTTTGGCGATCGACGTGCAGCCGGCGATGCTCGCAAAGCTCGAGGCGAAGGCGGCGCGGGAGGGCGTGGAAAACATCCGCCGGCTCGCCACCGACCTGCGGCAGGCGAAGCTCGAGCCGAACTCGCTCGACGGCGCGGTGATGGTGATGGCGCTCGGCGAGATCCCCGACAACGCCGCCGTGCTGCCGGCGCTCTACGCCGCGCTGAAGCCGGGCGGCCGGCTGGTGATCGCCGAGAGCACCTTCGATCCGCACTATGTCGCAATCCGCCGGCTGCGCGACATGGCGGACGCCGCGGGCTTTTCCGACCGCCGCTGCTTCGGCAACCTGTTCGGCTACAGCCTGCTGCTCGAAAAGCCGGCCGCGACCCGCTCCGCCGAGCTTCCCGAGCCCGGCCCCGGCCCGGCGGCCGCCTGAGCCGCGAGCGGCCGAGGGTCGCGCGGCTTTGCCATTCGGCGCCGCGATGCCTACCTTTGGCGGCGAACCCTGGTGGTCATCGCTGCAAAGGACATTTCCGCATGGCCGATTCGCCTGCCCGCACCGCTCCGAAGAAGACCGAGGCCGCGCTCGGTGCGCTGCCCGAATGGAATCTCGCCGACCTCTATCCGGCGATCGATTCTCCGGAGGTGCGGGGCGACCTCGCGCGGGCGCGTGCCGAGTGCATCGCCTTCGAGGAGAAGTACAAGGGCCGCCTCGCCGAGATGGCCGCCGCCGCCGATGCGGGCAAGACGCTCGCCGAGGCGGTCGAGGGGCTCGAGACGCTCGACGACCTGCTCGGCCGGCTGATCTCCTATGCGGGCCTCGTCCACGCCGGCGACACCACCGACCCGGTGCGCGCGAAGTTCTACGGCGACGTGCAGGAGCAGATCACCGCCGCCTCGTCGCATCTCCTGTTCTTCTCGCTCGAGCTGAACCGGATCGACGACGCGCTGCTCGAGACCGCGATGGGCGATCCCGCGCTCGGGCATTATCGGCCGTTCATCGAGGACGTGCGCAAGGAGAAGCCGTATCAGCTCGAGGACCGGGTCGAGCAGCTCTTCCACGAGAAGTCGGTGACCGGCTATGCCGCGTGGAACCGGCTGTTCGACGAGACGGTCGCCGGCCTGCGCTTCAAGGTCCAGGGCAAGACGCTGCCGCTCGAGCCCGCGCTGACGCTCCTGCAGAGCCCGAACGAGAAGACCCGCGCCGCCGCCGCGGGCGCGCTCGCGGACACCTTCGGACAGCATCTGCGGACGTTCACGCTGATCCTCAACACGCTCGCCAAGGACAAGGAGATCTCCGACCGCTGGCGCGGATTCGCCGACATCGCCGACTCGCGCCATCTCGCCAACCGGGTCGAGCGCGAGGTGGTGGAAGCGCTGGTGTCTGCCGTGCGCGCCGCCTATCCGCGGCTGTCGCATCGTTACTATGCCTTGAAGGCGAGATGGTTCGGCAAGGAGCGGCTGGCGCACTGGGACCGCAACGCGCCGCTGCCCAAGGTGCCGATGCGCACGATCCCCTGGGAGCAGGCGAAATCGTCGGTGCTGGAGGCGTACGGCGCGTTCTCACCGACGATGGCGGAGATCGCCGAGCGCTTCTTCGAGAACCGCTGGATCGACGCACCGACCCGCCCCGGCAAGGCGCCCGGCGCCTTCGCGCATCCGACCGTGCCGTCGGCGCACCCCTATGTGCTGGTGAACTATCAGGGCAAGCCGCGCGACGTGATGACGCTCGCCCACGAGCTCGGTCACGGCGTGCATCAGGTGCTCGCGGCGAAGAACGGCCCGCTGATGGCGCCGACCCCGCTGACGCTCGCCGAGACCGCCAGCGTCTTCGGCGAGATGCTGACGTTCCAAAAACTGCTCGCCGCCACCAAGGACCCGAAGCGCCGCCGCGCGATGCTCGCCGGAAAGGTGGAGGACATGCTGAACACGGTGGTGCGGCAGATCGCGTTCTACACCTTCGAGCGCGACATCCACACCGCCCGCCGCGAGGGCGAGCTGACCGCCGACCGGATCGGCGAGATCTGGATGAAGGTGCAGAGCGAGAGCCTGGGGCCGGCGATCGAGCTGTCGGCCGGCTACGAGACGTTCTGGACCTATATCGGCCACTTCGTCCACGCACCGTTCTACGTCTACGCCTATGCCTTCGGCGACTGCTTGGTGAACGCGCTGTACGCGGTCTATCAGAACGCCCACGAAGGGTTTTCCGAGCGCTATCTCGCGATGCTGGCGGCCGGCGGCACCAAGCCGCATGCCGAGCTTCTGGCCCCGTTCGGCCTCGACGCCCGCGACCCCGGTTTTTGGCAGGGCGGCCTCGGCCTGATCGCAAAAATGATCGACGAGCTGGAGGCGATGGAGCACTCTCCATGAGATGGCTTATCACGTCTTCGTCTCGCACGGCTGGCACGACCGGTGGATCGCGCGGCAGTTCGCCCGCGCAATCCGTCACGACGCCGGAGCGGAGCCGATCGTCGACATCTTCGACGTCAAGAAAGGGGACCGGATCGACGATCGCATTCGCGAGCTATTGCCGAAATGCGAGGAACTCGTCGCGCTGATCACGCCCTGGTCGGTCACGAGGAATTGGGTCTGGAACGAGATCGGCGCGGCATGGATCCTGGACAAGCGGATCGTCGCCGTCCTGTATGGTGTGACGCTGGCGGAGATCGACGTCGAGAAGGGCGGGCGGGCCTGCCTGACGTCGCGTAACGTGGTGCTCCTGGACGAGTTCGACGATTATGTCGCCGAGCTGGCCGAACGGGTGAAGGGAGTGTCGTGATGGGCGCGCATGTCTTCCTGTCCTACGCCTCGGCCGACCGTGCGCTCGCGGACGAGATCACCCGGTCTCTCGGGGAAGCCGGCCTGACGGTGACCCGCCCGGACACGATCGCTGCCCCGACCGACGGGCCGAGCCTCGATGCGCTGAAAACCGCCCTGACCAATGCCGACGTGATGATCGCGATCGTTCCGCCGACCGGGACGCCGGGCAGCAACAACGTGTCGTTCGAGGTCGGTGCCGCCGATGCGCTCGACAAGCCGGTGGTGGCCGTCACCAACGACGTGTCGGACGCCATCGATTTCGGCCGTTTTCAGCCGGTGTCGGCCAAAGATCTGCCCGACCTCGTGCGCCACGTCCGGGCACTGCTGAAGGGGCAGTGAGGCCCGGCCGAACCTCCCGCCTCACCCCACCGCGGCGGTGGAGGCGGCCAAGGCCTCGAACTCGGCCGGGCCGTAGCAGCGGCCGTGCGGATCGGTGATCTCGACCTCGACGACGCCCTCGGCCATCAGCTCGTGCGCCTTCTTGACGGCGGCCGTGGCGGTGTCGCGCTTCAGCGACAATGCCCCCGCGGTGTCCTTGCCGGTGACGATCCAACCCATCGCAGCTCTCCCGCCTTCCCCTCACCGGCCTTTTTCCCTCGAGGGGCGGCCGACCAAAAACGCACGATAGCCGATCCGCACCGCCGGGGCGACCCGGACGGCCGCGTATGCCCCCACCCCCGCACCGCGGCGATGCCCTGCGTCCCGCCGTTCGCCCGCCGCTTTCTCTACAGGCGTGAAAGTGCGCGTCGGGGACCGCCGGTACCGTCGTCTTGTGAGTCGGCAGCAGCCGGCGTAACCTGCGGTCGCAATCGCCGGCCGAAAGCTCTACCCCAGCGCGCACGCCGTGGCCCGGGCACACCGACCGGACGAACGAGCCGAACGCGCAAGCAGGAGCGGGTCGGCGAAAGCGGGGCAAAACGTCGCGAGCCGACGTGTGTCGCGTCGAGGCATCTCGCGCCGATACGGGTCGAGCCGGCGGGAGCCTCGGTGCCACGAGCCGACACCGACACGAGCCGCGCCGCCGCGAACCGAGCCGACACGAGCCGAGGTGACCCATGGGACCGCCGTTCTCCTCCGCGTTCCTGTTGCCGGTGCTGGCGGCGATGTCCGCCGGCGAGGCGACCGCCGCCTTTCTGCGCGAGCTCGCCGCCACCTCCGGCACCGCCCGCCGGCCGATGCCGGAGCTGCCCGACTGGGCGAGCCCCAACCGCGTGACGCTCGACCTGCCGTCGCTGCGGCTGCGTGATTTCTCGCAAGGCGCGTCCGGCCGGCCGACGGTGATTTGTGCGCCTTATGCGCTGCACGCCGGCACCGTCGCCGATTTCGCCCCGGGCCATAGTCTGGTCCAATCCTTGCGCGGCGCCGGGCGCAAAAACCTGCATGTCGTCGAGTGGCGCTCGGCGACGCCGTCGATGCGTCTCTTCTCCACCGACACCCTGCTCGCCGACCTCAATGTGGCGATCGACGAATTCGGCGAGCCGGTCGATCTGGTCGGGCTGTGCCAGGGCGGCTGGATGGCGCTCCTTTACGCGGCCCGCTTCCCCGAAAAGGTGCGGCGGCTGGTGATCGCCGGCGCGCCGCTCGACCTCACGGCCGGCGAGTCCGCGCTGTCGCAGGTCGCCAGGCGCACCCCGGTCTCGACCTTCGTCGAGCTGTTGCGGCTCGGCGGCGGGCGGTTGCTCGGGCAGATGGTGCTCGGCCTGTGGGGGCCGGCGCCGACGCCCACCGAGGCGCTGGAGCGCGACCTGCAGCTGCCGCCCGGCGACGAGCCGGTCCCGCTCGCCCCCCTCCTGCTCGCCCCGGAGGCGGAGGCGCTGCTGCGCCGCTTCCAGGACTGGTACGAGGTCACCGTCGACCTTCCCGGCGTGTACTATCTCGAGGTCGTCGAGTGGCTGTACAAGGAGAACCGCCTCGCCGAGAGCCGGTTCGTCGCGCTCGGCCGGCGGATCGATCTCGCGGCGGTGCGCCTGCCGGTGCTGCTGCTCGCCGGCGCCGACGACACCGTGGTGGTGCCGGCGCAAGTCTTCGCGATCGCCGGCAAGCTCGGCACGCCGGCGGAGGATCGCGCCATGCTGGTCGCGCCCGCGAGCCATCTCGGCCTGTTCATGGGACGGCGCACGCTCGCCGAGACGTGGCCGCAGGTGACCGCCTGGCTCGACCGGCCGGAGACGCCCGAGACCGCCCCCGCCCCGTGACCCGGCCCGGCGGCCCGGGCCTGTCCCTGGGCCCCTCCCTGGGCCTCCCCTCGGCCTCCCCTCGGCCCGCCCCCCAGGCTCGCCGGGACCGCCCGCACGCCGCGGGGCGCATGCCGCACGTCGCCGGATGCCCCGATCACGGCTCCGACACTGCGCCACGCACCGGTGGCGGCGGCGAAAAGGCCTTCCTATATCCAGGGCCCCGGTCGATGGATGCCATGGACGATCTCGAGAAAAACCGTTTCACCGCCCGAGCCCGCCGCTATGCGCGGGTCGGCGCCAATGTGGGCGGCGTCGCCGCCCGGATGGCCGCGACGCGCCTGATGGGCGCGAGCGACCGCGAGGCGAGCGCGGTCGAGCTCGCCGCCGCCCTCGGCAATCTCAAGGGCCCGATCATGAAGGTCGCCCAGCTGATGGCGACCATCCCGGACCTCTTGCCGCCCGAATACACCGCCGAGCTCGCCAAGCTGCAGAACGAGGCTCCGCCGATGGGCTGGGCGTTCGTCAAGCGGCGCATGCAGGCCGAGCTCGGCGCCGCGTGGGAGCAAAAATTCGCGAGCTTCGAGCACCATCCGGCCGCCGCCGCCTCGCTCGGCCAGGTGCATCGTGCGAAAGCCCATTCCGGCGCGGCGCTGGCCTGCAAGCTCCAATATGCCGACATGCAGTCGGCGGTGGAGGCCGACCTGCAGCAGCTCGGCTGGCTGTTCGCGATCCACCGGCGGATGGACCCGGCGATCGACACCAGCGAGATGCTGAAGGAGATCGCGTCGCGGGTGCGCGAGGAGCTGGACTACGAGCGCGAGGCCAAGCACGTCGCGCTCTACCGGACCGTGCTCGCCGACGCGCCCGAGATCCGCGTGCCGAACGTGTGGCCGGAGCTGTCGACCAAGCGGCTGATCACGCTCGACTGGCTCGAGGGGCGCAAGCTGCTCGAGTTCAAGAGCGCCGACATCGAGGTGCGCAACCGCCTCACCGCCGCGCTCTACCGCGCCTGGTGGTACCCGTTCAGCCGGTTCGGCGTGATCCACGGCGACCCGCATCTCGGCAACTACACCGCGTTCGCGGGCGACGACGGGGCGCCGGCCGGCATCAATTTGCTCGATTACGGCTGCATCCGCATCTTCCCGCCGGGCTTCGTCAGCGGCGTGGTCGACCTCTATCACGGCCTCCTGAAGAACGACCGCGACCTGATCGTCCAGGGCTACGAGGCGTGGGGCTTTCGCGGGCTCACCAACGAGCTGATCGACGTCCTGAACATCTGGGCGCGGTTCATCTTCGGTCCGGTGATGGAGGACCGCGTGCGCACCATCGCCGACGGGGTGAAGCCGGCCGAGTACGGCCGCCGCGAGGCGTTCGTGGTGCATCAGGCGCTGAAGGAGAAGGGCCCGGTCACGATCCCGCAGGAGTTCGTGTTCATGGACCGGGCGGCGATCGGCCTCGGCGGGGTGTTTTTGCACCTCCAGGCCAAGCTCAACTTCCACAATTTGTTCAACGAGGCGATCGAGCACTTCGCGGTCGAGGAGCTGGCCGAGCGCCAGCGGGCGGCACTCGCCGGTGTCGGCCTCAAGCCGCCGGTGCCTTCGGTGCGGCAATCGTGAGCGCAGCCGGGCCGGGCGCCGTACGGGTACCCGGACCACCGGCAGCCGGATAAGCAATCCCCCGCCTTGTACCTGTAGTGCCGGAGACATAGCATCGCCGGCCATGGCCGATCTTCTCGCTCCGACAGCCGCCCGTGCCGCGCCCGATCCGGTGGTCGCCGCGCCGGCTGAGCCGCCGGCTCCCGTGGCCGCCCTGAGCGGCGCCACGACGGCCGAGATCCAGCGCGTGCTCGCCGCCTTCGCCGAGCGGCGCCGCCGCGAAGGCTTTCGGATCGCCGGCGTGGTGGAGGAATCGGAAGGCTGCGCGGAAGGCTGCGAACGCCTGACGCTGCGCTGCCTCACCACCGGCGAGCGGGTGTCGATCAGCCAGAATCTCGGCCGAGAATCGACCGCCTGCAATCTCGATTCCTCCGGCCTCGCCGCCGCCTGCGGGCTGGTGCAAGCCGCGATCGCGGCGGGCGCCGATCTCGTGATCCTCTCGAAGTTCGGAAAGATCGAGGCGGACCGCCACGGCCTCACCGAGGCGTTTCAGGCGGCAATCGCCGCCGAGCTGCCGGTGGTGACCTCGGTCGCCCCCACGCTCGCCGAGCCGTGGGACGCCTTTGCCGGGCCGCTCGCGGTGGCGGTTTCGGCCGACGACGCCGCGCTCGAGGCGTGGTGGGACGCGCTTCGCGCCGCCGCGGGCTCGCCCCCGCCCGCGGTCGTCTGACCGATCGTCGTCTGACCGATCACCCGGCTGCGCCCGACACGCAGTCCGGCACCGCCGGCATCTCCGCATACCCCTCTTCCACCGGCGTCGCCGCCGGCGGGCGGCCGGAAAGCATCAGCGCGCCGCTCACCTCCGGACGATCGAGCAGCGCCGCCGCGGCCATGTGGATTCTTGCCGGATCGACGACCGGCACGGTGCGCGCCTCGTGGACGATCTTTGCCGGACGCGGCGACAGCACCACCAGGCGATCGGCGAGCCGCACCGCCTCGGTCACGTCGTGGGTGACGAACAGCACGGCGCGCCGCGTGCTCTCGACCGTCTCGCGCACGAGGTCCTGAAGATCGCGGCGAAGCCCGATGTCGAGCGCGGCGAACGGCTCGTCCATCAGCACGAGGTCGGGCTCGACCACGAGCGCGCGGGCGATCGCCACCCGGCTCTGCATGCCGCCCGACAGCGCGAGGGGCCGCTTCTCCATGTCCGCCGCCGCAAAGCCGAAGCGCGCGAGCAGCGCTTTTGCGCACGCGTCCCGCTCGGCCGGGGGCACCCCACGGGCGGCGAGCGCGAAGGCGACGTTCTCACGGGCACTCGACCAGGGCAGCAAGCGCGGCTCCTGAAACACCACGGCGGTGCGTGAAAAACCGTTGGCGACCCGCCCGGCATCCGGCCGCAACAGCCCGGCGGCGAGCCGCAGCAGCGTGGTCTTGCCGCAGCCGGAGCGGCCGAGCAGCACCACCACCTCGCCCGGCAAAACCTCGAGCGAGAAATTTTTCAGCACCGGCCCGTCGCCGAAGCCGAGCGAGATCTTGTCGAAGCGCAGCATCTCAGCCCGCCCCGACCGGACGGGCCGCAGCCGGCCGTGACGCTCCCTCGCCGCGCTCGGCGAGCCGGCGGCGGATCGGCGACAGCAAAATCCCGTCGAACACCAGGAGCAGCAGCACGACCAATAGGATCCATGCCATCGTCTCGGGCAGATCGAGATGGGCGCGCGCCTCCGCAATCGCCCCGCCGATCCCGGTGCCGCCGCCCAACACTTCCGCCATTACCGAGACCTTCCAGGCGAAGGCGAGCGCGGTCGCGAGCGCCGGCAAGAGGTGATCGAGCAGCTGCGGCAGCAGCAGCGCCCGCAACCTCAGCATTGGCGGCGCGCCATAGACCCGCGCCATTTCCGAGAGCTTCGGATCGCGGGCGCAAACGCCCTGGGCGGCGCCCGCGAACACGATCGGCATCGCCGTCACCAGCACCGTGAACGCGGGCGCCCCACCCTGTGGTCCGAACCACAGGAGCGCGAGCACCACCCAGGCGATCGGCGGCACGCCGAGCGTGATGGTCATCACCGGCCGCAGCGCCGCCCCGACCGGCCAAGACAGCCCGGCGAGCACGCCGAGCGCGGTGCCGAGCACGGCACCCGCCAAAAAACCGCCGAGGGCGTTGGCGACCGTCACCCGCAGCGCCGGCAGCGCGATGCCGTCGGCAAAGAGGCGGATCAGCGTGTCCGCCGCCTCGACCGGCGAGGGCAGCACGAACGGGCCGAACGCGCGGTGTCCCGCCTCCCAGGCGAGCGCCAGCGCGGCGAGCCCGGCGAGGCCGAGCAAGAGGCGGGCGACACGAGCGAGGCGGGACGGCGTCACGGGCGAAAAGCCGTCACAGATCGAGATAGTAGGCGTCGGGCGGCAGCTTGCCGCCGAGCGCGGCGGGCTGCAGATCGAGAATGGCGCCGTAGAAGGTCTCGAGCTCCGGCTTCATCGCCTTGGCCGACACCACGTCGATGTGGAAATGGTCGAGCGAGGCGACGAACACCGGCTGCTTGATGCCCATCTTCGCCTCGGCGAGTTTTGCCGCCTCCTGCCGGTTCGCCAGCACCCAGTCCTTTGCCGGTGCGAGGCCGGCACGCAGCGCGGCCAAAATCTCGGGCGACTCGTCGATCAGATCCTGGTGCAGCGCCACCACCGCCATCGGGATGCGCGGCTTGCCGAAATGCTTGCCCCACATCTCCTGCAGCGAAACGACGCGGCGCAGCGTGCGGCCCTCCTTCTCGGCCAGCATGATCGCCGCGGTGGCGGAGGGCTCGTGCAGGATCGCCGTCTGGGCGCGCCCGGAGGCGACCATCTGCGCCGCCTCCATCGCATTGCGGACATAGGTGATGGTCATGTCGGTGTCGGGGTCGAGCCCCTCGCGCTTGGCGATCGCGCGGAAGGTGAGGTCCGGCATGTCGTTGCGGAAGAAGCCGACCAGCGCCTTGCCGCGCAGGTCGGCAAAGCTCTTCACCGTGTCGTCGGCCGAGACGATCGACAGATGGCCCATGCTGATCACCGCGAGGGCGCGCATCGGCATGCCGCGATTGACGAGGTTCGCCGGCACGTGGCTCGGCGTGGTGATCAGGCGCGAGCGGCCCGACACCAGCCCGGCGCGCAGCTCGTCGGTGTCACGCCACAGGCGGAAGGTCGCGCCGGGCGCGGCGGCCGAAAGGCCGCCATTGTCGAGCAGCCGCACCAGCACGATGCTGGCGGCGTTCGGGGCGCACAGGATGTCGAGATTTCGGGCGGGCTCCGCCAGCAGGGGCGAGCCGAGCGCGGCGGCCGCGCCACCGGCGAGAAGACCTTCGAGGAGGGTGCGTCGGGAAAGGATCATGGAACGTCTCGTCGCGAGAAAAGGGGCGACGAGTTATATACACCATGATACAGGTTTGACCATCGCTTCCCGCCACCTCGGTGTTTCGCGCGCAGAGGCACGAGACACGGGACACGCGGGGGGCGCCCGCGTGTCCCGCGCGGCGCCTCAGGGTCTGCGCGTCGTCACACGCCGACCATCACGTCCGAGGCCTTGATGACCGCGTATGCGGTCTGGCCGACCTTCAAGCCCAGCTCGTCGACCGCCTCGTTGGTGATCGAGGAGGTGATGACGGCGCCACCGATGTCGATCCGCACATGGGAGGTGGTGGCGCCCTTGTGCACCTCGAGCACCTTTCCCTCGATCACGTTGCGCGCGGAAATCTTCATGGGCTCTCCTTCCGAGTCCCGCCGCCGGCACTGCGCCGGAGGCTTCCATGATGTGACGAGTCGTATATAGCACGTCGCGATACGTGCAGTCGCCCCGACCCTCGATACCTCTGACGGAGGTTTCATGCTCCCGTTTCTCACCGATTCCGCCCTCGATGCCCTGCTCGCCGACGACGTGCCGCTCGGCGATCTCACCACCCACGCGCTGGGCATCGGCGAGATGTCGGGCCGCATGACGTTCGATGCGCGGGCGCCGATGGTGCTGGCCGGCGCGGAGGACGCCGGGCGGCTTTTGGCGCGGGCGGGCTGCACGGTCGAGCTGTGGGCCTCCTCCGGCACGGCGCTGAAGGCGGGCGACGCGATCCTGTCGGCGCGCGGCACCGCGCTGTCGCTCCATCGCGGCTGGAAGGTCGCGCAGACGCTGATCGAGATCGCCTCCGGCATCGCCAGCGTGACCCGCGGCATCGTCGAGGCGGCGCGCGCGGTCGCGCCCGACGTCGCGGTCGCCTGCACGCGAAAGACGGTGCCTGGCGCAAAAGCGCTGTCGATCGGTGCGATCCTCGCCGGCGGCGCGGTGCCGCACCGGCTCGGCCTGTCGGAGACGGTGCTGGTGTTCGAGGAGCATCGCCGCTTTCTCGGCGACCTGTCGCCCGCCGCGGCGGTGGCGCAGCTGCATCGCGCGGTGCCGGAGAAGAAGGTGGTGGTCGAGGTCGCCGACGTCGCCGAAGGGCTTCTTTGGGCCGAGGCCGGCGCCGACGTGATCCAGGCGGAAAAATTCTCGCCGGAGGACATCGCCGCGCTGGTCGGCGCGCTGCGCGAGAAGGGGCTTTCCACGGTGGTCGCCGCGGCGGGTGGGATCAATCCCGACAATGCCGCGGATTATGCCGCGTCCGGCGCCCGCGTGCTGGTGACGTCGGCGCCCTACACGGCAAAGCCGCGCGACGTGCAGGTGCGCATCGCGCCGTTCGAGACCACCGCGCCGATCGGCTTCTTCGAGCGCGACAAGAAACCGGCGCAGGGCTGAAGATCGCCCGCGGCCTCCGTTGCCGGTCCGCCCCGTCGCCCGGCCCATCGTCGCCGGTCCCCGGATACGTGATTGTCGGGATCGCGTCGGGCGACACCGGAGGTCGCGGCGGTGGCGCGTTTCTGGCATGGTGGCGCGCCATGTCGCCCGACTCCGCCCCGTCTCAGACCAGCCCTGTCGCCTTCTCGACCACGCTGCACGCGCGGGTGCTGCGCCACGACCCCGACTGGGGCATGTCGACGCTCTATTTCGGCGACGGCGAATTGCGGGTGCCGATGGTGGCGGGGCCGATCGATTCCGGCGTCGCGGTGACGATCGACGCGCGCGACGTGTCGGTGGCGCTGTCGCGGCCGATGGACGTGTCGATCACCAATCGCCTGCCCGGGACCATCGTCGAGGTGGTGCATCTCGACGCGCCGTTCGCGCGCGTGCGGTTCGACCTCGGCACGACGCTGCTCGATGCGCTGGTGACCTGGGAATCGGTCGAGCGCCTCGCGCTCGAGCCCGGCCTGCGGGCCTGGGCGATGATCAAGTCCGTTGCGATCGGGAACGCGGCGGTTCGTCCGTCCGATCTGCCGACGCCGCGCCGCTGGCCCGTGGTGAGAAATCCGGGTCGAGCGCCGCGGTGAGCTCCTCCAGCGTGCGGGCGCCGCTCTTCCTCGCCTGCCGCTCGAGCGAGCGATAGAGCGCGATCAGCCGCTCGCCGAACGCCGTCAGCTCGGCCCCGCCGCCACGCCGGCCGGGGAACGTCTCCACCACCGGCGTCTCGAAGGTGTGGTTGAGCGCGTCCACCATCAGCCAGCATTTGCGATAGGACGAGCCGACCGCCCGGCTGGCGCCGAGGATCGAGCGCACCCGGCGGATGGTCTCCAGAAGCGCGATGTCCTCGGGATCGAGCCGGCCGCCGTTCGCAAAGCCGACGCGCAGCTCGACCGTGGTGGCGAGCGCTTCGACGGGCTCCGGCTTTGCGGTGGCGGTCATCGTCCAACAAAAGTCCGACGTTGCCTCGGGGGTTTCGAGGCGGAGGGTTTCGCGGCAGCCGCCCGAAGAAGTCGGCCCCGTGCGAAAGATCACGCCTCTCTTGCGTAGGCCAGAGCCTCGCCGGTGGCAAGCGCCGGGGCCGCGTCGTTGCGCGCCTGCACGGCGGCGAGCGCCGCCTCGGCGATGCGGCGAGGCCGCTCGTCGAGCCCGCGCCATTTGGCCGCCCGGCCGCGTGGATCGATCTCCAGGAGTTTCACGCCGGCCGGCACCTCCAGCCCGTCCCTCACCACCCCGCGCAAAATGCCGTCCATCGGCGCTGCGATCACCGTGCCATCGAGATGGCCGATCGGAAAGCCGACGAAGACGCGCGCGCCGATCTCCACCGGGCTGCGCCAGCGGCCCGGCACCTTCGCATAGACGAAGCGTTCGCCGCCCACCCCGCCGAGCCGGCTGTGCACGCCGTCGGCGGCGTCGGTGGTGCCGCGGGTGACCACGCGGCCCGACACCGCGGGCCGGGTCTCCACCGCGATGTCGCAGTTCGCCCACACGCGAAAGCCCGGCCCGAGGCCGACGGTGACGCGGGCGAGATGGCGCAGATCCGGCGTCACCGCATGCTTGTGCATGCGGGCATCGACCAGCACGTCGACCGGGGCGTGCACCATCAGGTCGAGCAGGCCGAGCCGGGTCACCGCCACCGTGTCGGGCACCGCCAGCACCGGCGCGAGGTCGATCCAATGGTCGGCGCGCCGGCCGGACACCTCCTCCACCGCGACCGCGTCGTCGTAGAGCGCGTCGTGAAACGCCATGCCGCGCCGGATCACCGGCGGGTGCGGGTCGTGCGCCAGCACCACGGCGTGGCCGGCGCGATGCAGGAGCACCGCGACCGCGGAGGCGATCTCGTTGGTGCCGAGCACCACGGCGAGGGGACGGCGGCCGAACCGCGCGATTTTGGTCATGGTCGGATCCTCGGGCGGGCGGGAGCGCCCCGGCGTTCTCGTTGGGAAGAGCAAGCCGCAGGCCAGAGGCGGAGGACGCCGCGGCGCGCCGTCGACGAGCTGCCGCCGGGCCGGTGTCACGGCGGACCGGTCGGCGCGAAGCGACGGTCGTTCAACGGCTTGTGTGGGATTTGTCGGCTTTGCGCCGGGCCGGCCCCTCGCCCCGGCCGGGCGCCGTCCGCGCGGAGGAATGGGCCCGGCCGCGCCGCCTGTGCTGTATCCTACATGATACAGCTTTCGGCCTGTCGCAGTTGCGACAGGATGTCGGATGACGGCCACGGCCTGCAGATCGGCCCATACCGCTCGATCCCATGTCACTCACGACGAGCGCCGCCCCACCCGCTCGTTCCCGCGTAAGCAGGAACCCAGCGTTTCTTTTCCCGGCCTGGGCGTTTCCGGGCCCCCGCTTTGCGCTCGGGACTGCACGCATCGCCTCGAATGCAAGCGTCCGTCATGCGCGGGCTTCGACCCGCGCATCCATCGAAATCAAAAAACGTCTTTGTTTTCGGTGTGATGGATCGCCGGGTCGCGGCCTAGGCCGGCCCGGCGACGACGGCGGAGACCTCGGCGGCCGCCGCGACTTCAACTGAATACTGCGAGACCGACGACACGCTCACGCGGTCGCGTCGAGCCCGGGCGGGGCGTCGTCGGCGAGCGCCGGCACGACCGGCGCCGGCGCCACCACCGGCGCCACCACGATCCCGGCGGCCTCGAGCGCGGCGCGGGTGGCGCGGGCGACCGTCACGCTGGTCGGCTCGTCGCCATGGATGCACAGCGTGTCGGCGGCGACCGCCACCCGCCGGCCGCCGACCGAGGTGACCGCCCCCTCGAGCACGATGCCGACCGCCTGCCGGCCCACCGCCTCCGGCTCGGTCAGCACGGCGCCCGGCATGGCGCGCGGCGCGAGCGTGCCGTCGTCTTGGTAGCGGCGGTCGGCAAAGGCTTCGCGGGCGACCCGCAAGCCCTGCTCCTCGCCCGCCCGGATCAGCGCCGAGCCGGCCAGCCCGACGAAGACCAGCGCGGGATCGACCGCCTTGACCGCCCGCGCGATCGCCGTCGCATAGGCCGGATCGACCGCCGCCATGTTGTAGAGCGCGCCGTGCGCCTTCACGTGCGTCACCGGGCGGCCGACGCCGTGGGCGATCGCCTGCAGCGCGCCGATCTGGTAGGCGACCATCGGCTCGATGTCGGCGGGCTTCATCTCGATGCGGCGACGGCCGAACCCCCACAGGTCGTTGAAGCCGGGATGCGCGCCGATCGCGACGCCGGCGGCCGCCGCGAGCCGGCACAGCCGCTGCATGGTGACCGGATCGCCGGCATGGAACCCGCAGGCGACGTTGGCCGAGGTGACGATCTCCATCAGCTCGGCGTCGTGGCCGATGTCCCAGGCGCCAAAGCCTTCGGCGACGTCGGCATTGAGGTCGATGCGGGGACCGGAAGCGGCGGGCAGAACGGGGGCCGGGCAAAACACCATGGACGGGTCCTTCTCCAGAGCGCGCGGACGCGAGGGCCGGGCGGGCTTGCCGAGCCGCGCCCGACGCCGCTAGATGAACGCGAGGCACCGGTGCTTGTCGAGAGCGCCCGGGGCTTTTCACGGCCCGCCTCGCCG
The DNA here is from genome assembly GCF_000293785.1 of Rhodovulum sp. PH10. Classification (GTDB taxonomy): domain Bacteria; phylum Pseudomonadota; class Alphaproteobacteria; order Rhizobiales; family Xanthobacteraceae; genus Rhodoplanes. The sequence continues at coordinate 38,711 of NZ_AKZI01000007.1, forward strand.
CAACGGACCTGCATGAAAAACGTTTCAGAGACCGCCCCCGCTTTGGCCGTGATCGCTCCGGGGCCACGCACCACCCTGCAGGATCTCGGACGGGCCGGCTGGCAGCGGCTCGGCATTCCGGTGTCGGGCGCGCTCGATCCGGTGGCGCTCGCCGCGGCCAATCTTCTGGTCGGCAACCCGCCTGAGACCGGCGCGCTGGAGATCAGCTTCCTCGGGCCCACCTTGCGTGTCGAGGCGGAGAGCGTGCGGATCGCCTATGCCGGCGGCGCCGCCTCGCTCGAGCTTTTGTCGTCGTCGTCGTCGGACCCCGGTGCACCGGCACGACGGCTGCCGCCGCTCGCCAGCGTCCGCCTCGTGCGCGGCCAGACGATCCGCATCGGCGGGCTGACCGGCAGCACGGTCGGCTATCTTGCGGTCGAAGGCGGTTTTGCCGTCACGCCGTTTCTCGGCAGCGCCTCGACCTTGCCGCGCGCCGCGCTCGGCGGTTTTTCCGGCCGCCCGATCGCCGCCGGCGATTGCTTGGCGCTCGCCGCCGCGGATGCCCCGGAGCGGACCGAGCTGACGCTGCGGCACCTCGACCTCGCCGCCCCCGAACGCTGCCGGGTGATGCTCGGCCCGCAGGCCGACCATTTCACCCCCGAGGGCATCGAGACCTTTCTCTCGACACCGTGGGTGGTGTCGCCGGCGACCGACCGCATGGGCATGCGGCTCGAGGGGCCGGCGATCGCCCATCGTGGAACTGTCGACATCGTCACCGACGGCATTGCGCCGGGCACGGTGCAGGTGCCGGGCAGCGGCCTGCCGATCGTGCTCCTGGCCGACCGTCAGACCACCGGCGGCTACGCCAAGATCGCGACCGTCGTCTCGGCCGACCTGCCGGGGCTCGGCCGGCTCGCGCCCGGCGCCACCGTGCGCTTCGAGCGGGTCGACCGCGCGACCGCGGTCGCCGCGCGCCGCGCGCTGATCGCCACCATCGACGGACTGAAAGAGAGGCTGGTGGAGGCGGCCCCCGCCGATCTCGCCGCGCGGCTTTCGAGCGTCAATCTGATCGGCGGCTTTCTCGACATGTGCGCCGGCCCCGAGGAGAGCTGATGCGCGCCGCACGCTCGCGAACCGCACGCTCGCCCGAGCGGCGATCCCCGGCGACGTGATAAATATCTGTATCGTGCAATCGATACGAAGTTTCCCGGAGCTTCACACTCTCTTCACCTCGCCTGCACTTTCTCATCAAGGCGCGGCGCGATCTTCTCACGTCCGGCGCGACACGCGCTGCGTTGCGCAGCCGCAACCGAGCGGCCGCGGCGACCCGAGACGCCGCACTGCGGCGACGCCGGCCGGTGCATTTCGCGATGCGCGCTCGCCGCGCGAACCGCTGCAGCGCACGCATATTTCGGCATCGCACCCGCTTTTTGCATTGCACGCATTCGCAGCGAACTGATCAGAACACCGTCACGCAGTGCAGCGACCATCGTGCATTCGACGGCACAACACATGGTCCGCTGCGGCACAAGTTGTGACGAGGCTTTGAAAGTCCTGTAATACAATGCCTTTTTACAATGCGGGAGAACCCGCCGGACGGAGGCCTGCATTTGCGGAACCCCCGAGCCGTGATCTCACGGGTTGTCCGTACGTTAGAAAATATGCAGCTTGTGGTGATTGATCCTGTCGGCCGTCAGTCCGTCGAGGTCGCGCACCCAGGGTTCGGCACCACTCCGACGGCTCCACTCGTTCCGGCGCCGGGTGCCGGAGACATCGCACGACGAGGGCTCGCAGGGCCGGCCCCATCGCCGAGGTACAGCATGAAACCTTTCGGATACGTCGCGGCCAAGGATTGCGAGCACGCGGTCGCGCTGCTCGCCCAGTACGGCAAGGGCGCAAGAGTGCTCGCCGGTGGCACCGACCTGCTCGCCGATCTGAAGTTCTCGCCGCACCCGCCGCCCGAGGTGGTGGTCGACGTTTCGCGCGTGAAGGAGATGAAGGGCATCTCGCTGACCGACGCGGGTCTGCGGATCGGCGCCATCACCACCCACGGCGAGATCATCGAGTCCTCGGTGGTGCAGCAGGTGATGCCGGCGCTGGCCGATGCGGCGGGCGTGATCGGCGCTCACCAGACGCGCAATCTCGGCACGCTCGGCGGCAACCTGATGACCTGCGTGCCGTCGATGGATTCCGGGCCGACGCTGCTCGCCCTCGACGCGCAGGTGACGATCGCGGGCCCCGCCGGCCGGCGCACCATTCCGCTGTCCGAGCTGTTCGTCGGCCCGCGCCGCACCAGCCTGCAGCCGGGCGAGCTGCTGGTCGACGTGCTGGTCCCGAAGGAGAACCTGAACAAGCCGACCGGCTTCCAGAAGTTCGGCCTGCGCAAGGGCCAGGCGCTGGCGCTGGTGAACGCCGCCGCCAGCGCGTGGATGAACGACGGCCTGTTCTCCGAGCCGCGGATCGCGCTCGGCGCGGTGGCGCCGGTGGTCATCCGGGCCCCGAAGGCCGAGGCCTATCTCGCCGGCCGCCCGGTGTCCGAGGAGGCGATGGCCGAGGCCGGCCGCATCGCCGCCACCGAGGCGAAGCCGATCACCGACTTCCGCGCCAGCGCGGAGTATCGGCGCGACCTGGTCGCCGTGCTGGTCAAACGCTGCCTGGTGGCCGCCCTCGGGCGTGCGACGCCGAACCAAAAGGAGCTCGCATCGTGAATGTGACCCTCACCGTCAATGGCGAGACCCGGTCGGCCGAGGTGCCGCCGGAGACCACGTTGCTCGTGTTCCTGCGCGAGTATCTGAACCTCACCGGCGCCAAGACCGGGTGCGACATCGGCGACTGCGGCGCCTGCACCGTGATTCTCGACGGCAAGGCGGTGAACGCCTGCCTGATGCTGGCCGCCCAGGCGGACGGCCGCGACGTGATCACCATCGAGGGGCTGGCGACCCGCGAGGGCCTGCATCCGCTCCAGAAGGTGTTCGAGGAGACCGGCGCACTGCAATGCGGCTTCTGCGGCCCCGGCGTGATCCTCAGCGCCAAGGCGCTGCTCGACGAGAATCCCGCGCCGTCGAAGCAGGAGATCCGCAACGCTCTCGCCGGCAATCTGTGCCGCTGCACCGGCTACGTGAAGATGATCGACGGCATCCAGGAAGTCGCCGAGACGATGCGGTCGGTGCCGACCCCCGCCCTTCCCGCCGCGAGCAAAGGTGAGCAGAAGCATGGCTGACGTTCTCGACGTCCTCGAAAAAGACCACGTCGCGACCGAGTCCCTTCGCCGGAGCGACCAAGCCCTCCGCCTGCCGGTGGTGGCGCCGCCGACCTCGCTGCCGCTCGACCCGCCGCTGGTTCCGCAGGTCGGCGAGCAGACCCACGCGGTCGGCCTCCGGGCGCAGCGTCCCGACAGCCGCAATCACGGCCTCGGCCTGACCCGCTACATCGACGACATCGCCCTGCCGGGCATGCTGTACGCCAAGATCAAGCGGGCCGGCATCTCCTCCGCCCGCATCGTCCGGATGGACACCAGCAAGGCGGAAGCCATGCCGGGCGTCCATGCGGTGCTGCGCGGCAGCGAGATCCCGACCAACGTGTTCGGCACCTCGATCGTCGACCAACCGCTTCTGGCCGACCCGATCGTCCGCCAGGCCGGCGACGGCGTGGTGGCGGTCGCCGCGGTGACCGAGCAGATCGCGCAAGCCGCGATCGACGCCATCGAGATCGAGTACGAGCCGCTGCCGGGCGTCTACGACGCGCTCCAGGCGCTCGAGCCGGGCTCCCACAAGGTGCATGGCGGCGACACCAACGTCTATGCCAGGAAGGTGATCCGCCAGGGCGACGTCGAGAAGGGATTTGCCGAGTCCGACCGGATCTACGAGGGCCGCTACTACACGCCGGGCATCGAGCACGCCCCGATGGAGCCGTTCACCTCGATCGCCGACTGGGACGCCAACGGCCGCCTCACCGTGTACGCCTCGATCGGGCGCATCACGCTGGCGCGCGTCGATCTCTCCCGCACGCTCGGCATCCCGATCAGCCGCATCCGGGTGATCGGCACCGTGGTCGGCGGCAATTTCGGCGGCAAGAACGAGATCCGTCACGAGCCGGTGCTGGCGCTGCTCGCCAAGAAGGCGGGCCGCCCGGTGAAGGGCCGCTTCACGCGGGTCGAGGAGTTCATCGCCAGCACGATCCGGCACGCCTTCTACATGGACTACAAGACCGGCGTGACCACGGACGGCAAGATCATCGCCCGCAAGGTGCGCATGGTGCTGGACGGCGGCGCCTACTGCTCGTTCAGCGAGACCACGCTCGGCAAGGCGTGCATCCTGTCGACCGGCCCCTACGTGATCCCGAACACCCACATCGAGGGGCAGGTCGTCTACACCAACAAGACGACGGCCGGCTCGATGCGCGGGTTCGGTGCCCCGCAGGTGTGCTTCGCCTACGAATCGCAGATGGACGACATCGCCCGCGATCTCGGCATCGACCCGATCGAGCTGCGGATGAAGAACTTCTTCCGCGACGGCTCGATGACCTCGACGGGCCAGGTGCTGCACAGCGTGAAGGTGGCCGAGTCGCTGCAGAACGCCGTGAAGAAGTTCGGTTGGGAGGTGCGGTGATGAAGCATCGCGGACGTGGCTTGGCCAGCATGTGGTATCCGGTGGGCTTCACCGGATACGCCAATCCGAGCGGCGCGGTCGTCAAGATCAACGAGGACGGCACCGCGGTGGTGCTCACCGGCACGGTCGAGACCGGGCAGGGCTCGCTCGGCGTGATGGCGCAGATCGCCGCCGAGGCGCTCGGCATCGCCCCGAACGACATTCACGTCGTCTCCGGCGACACCGACACCTGCCCGATGGACACCGGCGCGATCGCCAGCCGCACCACCTACATCACCGGCAACGCGGTGCGGCTCGCCGCCGAGCGGGCACGGGAGATGCTGTTCGACGTGGCGGCCGGCATGCTGCGGGTGAAGCCGGACATGCTCGAGGCCAAGGATCACAAGATCCAGGTGAAGAGCTTCCCGTCGCGCAACGCGGCGATCGGCGACGTCGCCTACAAGGCCTACAACGACGTCGGCACCCCGCCGATCGGCTCGGCCATGTGGAACCCGCCGATGATCCCGATGGATCCGGAGACCGGCCAGGGCAAGCCGTTCGGCACCTACGTCTATGCGACGCAGATCGCCGAGGTCGACGTCGACGACGAGACCGGCGAGGTCGAGGTGCTGCGGGTGACCGCCTCGCACGACTGCGGCGTCGCCATCAACCCGATGCTGGTCGAAGGCCAGATCGACGGCGGCGTCCACATGGGGCTCGGCTTCGGGCTCTACGAGGAGATCCTGTTCGACAAGACCGGCAAGCAGATCAACTCGAACCTGACCAACTACATCATCCCGACCACGCTCGACATGCCCGACGTCGACGAGGACATCGTCGAGAATTACGACGAGACCGGGCCGTTCGGGGCGAAGGCGGTGGGCGAGCCGAGCCTGGTGCCGACCGCGGTCGCCATCACCAACGCGATCTACGACGCGGTCGGCGTGCGCATCACCGCGTTGCCGGCGACCTCCGAGCGCGTGCTCGCCGCCATCAAGGCGAAGCGGGCGGCCGAGCAGAAGCAGATTCCGGCCTGACCGGAACCGACATTCGAGGCCGCGTCAGACGGCCGCTCTCTCGACTGGCGGCGCCGTGCGAACGGCGCCGTTTTTTTGTTCCCTGCGTCGGTCGGATCGAAGCGCACTCGTCCGCCCGCTGGTACGCAGCGCCGCGGGGCGAGCGCGCAGCGCCAGGAGGGGGCGAGCGCCCCGCGTTCATCCGCGCGGCGCGTCGTCCTCGCGCGCGCCCGTCAGCGGCGCACCCGAGGCCTGCCCACCCGCGCCCTGTCCCCCGGCGGCCGGCGCGTCCGCCGCGCCGGCATCGAGGCGGCGCAGCATGTCGGCGAGGAGACCGTTGACGCGCCCGAGATAGTCGGCGAGCGCGGCGCGGTCGGCCGCCGCCCAGGAGGCGAACAGCGCGCCGATCCGCTCGATCCGCACCGCCCGCATCTCGGCGGCGCGGGCACGGCCCTCGGCGGTCGGCTCGATCAGCGCGCTGCGGCGGTCGGCCGGATGGGCGACCCGCTTCACCAGCCCCAACGCCTCCATCGCGGCGACCTGCCGGGTGACGGTGGAATCGTCGAGCGCCAGCCCGGTGGCGAGCGTGGTGATGCTCGCCGGCCCGTCCTCGAGGCGCAGCAGCAGGAGGTAATGGGCGCGCTCCATCGGATAGGTGCGCTTGCGATTGATCGCTTCCAGCGCCCGCGCGAGAAAGGCGAACTCCTGCTCGAGCGCGCCGACCACCTTGGCGTCGTCGTCCGTCATCGCACCTCCTCGCCTCCCGCCTGGCTACGGCGGGAGAGCCGCGGGCTCCGGCAGGTCCGGGCCGCCCCGGCGCGCGTCGCGCGCGCCCTCCGGTTGCCTCGGCGGTTTTCCTAACGTGCCGGGCGGAACATTTCCAGCACCGCCGGGCCGGACGCGGCGCGGCACCGGGCGGAAACGCGAACGGCCGGGGCGTGCCCCGGCCGTGGTACCGTGCGCGACGGCGAGCCGGCGCCTCAGCGCTTGAGCATCGCGCTGCCGTACAGGCCGGTCGGCTTGATCAGGAGGATCAGCAGCATGATGGCGAACGGCGCCATCTGGGCGAGCGGCGCGTAGATCAGCGAGCCGATCGACACCACCTGCCCGACCAGGAAGGCCGAGACGAAGGTGCCCTTGATGCTGCCGAGCCCGCCGATGATCACCACCATGAACACGAAGGCCAGAATCTCGAGCCCCATGTTCGGATCGACCATGATCAGCGGCGCGTTGAGGCCGCCGGCGAGGCCGGACATCGCGCCGGCGATCACGAAGGTGAGCGTGAACAGCCGGTAGACGTTGATGCCGAGACCCTCGACGTGCTCGACGTCCTCGATGCCGGCGCGGATCGCCTTGCCGATGATGGTCTTGTTGAGGAACAGCCAGATCCCCCAATAGACCGCGATCGCGATGGCGATCACCACCAGGCGATAGATCGGGATCTCGGTGCCGAGCAGATTGATCTGCGCCTCGATCGGCACCTCGACCGGCCGCGGCACCAGGCCCCAGATCGCCTTGATGACGCCGATGCCGCCGATCAGGATGCCGAACGACGTGATCATCGAGAAGGTGATGTCACGCGCATAGATGCGCAGGAACACGAAGCGCTCGATCAGGAACGCCGTGAGGCCCGACACCGCGACGCCGGCGAGCACCCCGATCCACACGTTCCCGACCAGCGAGGAGATCGTGTAGGTGAGATAGGCGCCGATCGCGTAGTACAGCAGCTGATCGAGGCTGATGATGCGCATCAGGCCGAAGCACAGCGACAGGCCGATCGCCATGAGGAAGAAGATGCTGCCCATGCTCAGGCCGAAAATGACGCCGGACAGCAGGAGGTGAGGATCGATCATCGGCTTTCGACTCCAGCATCGGTGGTGGCGGGACCGGCGACGGCGGCCGGCCGCTCGCGCGACACGAGGCGCTTCAGCAACGGCTCGAGCGAGCCCCAGATACCCTTCTCGCCGGCCAGCATGATGAAGACCAGCAGGAAACCGATCACGAGCTCCCAGTTGCCGATCGCCTGGCTGATGAGATCCTTCATGCCGGTGTAGGCGATCGCACCCACCAGCGGCCCGTAGAGCGAGCCGACGCCGCCGAGGATGGTGACCACCACCGGATCGGCCGCCCGCGCCGCGCTGGTCATCTCCGGGCTGACGAAGCCGAGATAGACGGCGTAGAGCGCGCCGGCGAGCGCAGTCGTGGTGTTGGCGATGACGAAGGCGAGCAGGCGGATGTGGAAGTTGTTGTAGCCGAGGAAGCGCACCTTGTCGTCGTTGATCTTGGCGGCGAGACAGCAGGCGCCGAAGATCGAGTCGTCGAGATACTTGTAGAGCGCCCACACCAGGAAGGCGACGAACAGCGCGAACACGTAGAAGCCGGCCGGCCTCGTGATGTCGATCACCGGCGTCGGATCCATGTTGGTGAGGAACCACAGCCCGTCGTCGCCGAACGTCCAGTCCGCCAGCACCTTCTGCATCATGAAGAAGACGATGATGGCGAGCGCCAGATTGACGAGAGCAAAATAGTCGCTGCGCAATCTGACGAACAGCGGCCCGACGATCGTCGAGATCACGACGCCCGCCAGGATGCCCATCAAAACGCCGACCAACGGGTTGGTGCCGACGTAATAGAGATAGAAGGCGGTGCCGTAGGCGCCGATCGCGAGATAAGCGGGCTGGCCGAACGAGATGAAGCCGACCCGGCCGAGCAGGAAGTTGCAGCCGATCACGTAGACCGCGAAGATGACGATCTCGTTGTTGAAGGGCAGCGGAAGAAAGATGCGGAGCACGATCAGCAGCCCGAAGGCCACCAGCAACCCCGACCACCATCTGAGGACGTTCATTGCGGGATCCCTCTCTCGATCGCCCGTGGGCACACGCCACGGCGGGCGATCGCCGGAACGACGGCATCCCGTCGCCCCTCGTACACGCGGGTTCTCCCGTCCGCGGCGGATCGCCGGCACTGCCGGCTGCCGTGCGGACGGCGGCATGATCGCGTCAGGGCGACCTCGGTCGCCGAGCCGCGACGGTCTAGAGGTACGGCTCGCATTCCTCCGGCGTGATCCGATCGCGCTCGGTGATCTCCGCCACCATCCGTCCCTCGTTGAGGGCGTAGATCTTGTCGGAGATGCCACAGATCATCGGCAGGTTCTGCTCGACGATGATCAGCGCCGCGGTCTTCGAGATCTCGCGGAACACGTCCTTGAGATGCGACACGATCGAGGGCGCGAGACCCTCGGTCGGCTCGTCGACCAGGAGGAGCTTCGGATTGCCGAGAATGGCCCGGCCGATCATCAGCATCTGCCGCTCGCCGCCGGACAGATAGCCCGCCTTGCGGTCCATCAGCACCTTGAGCTTGGGGAAGAAGACGAGAACCGGATCCCAATTGTAGTCGCCGGAGGCGTAGCTGCCGAGCTCGAGGTTCTCCCGCACCGTGAGGTCGGAGAAGACCTTCTTGTCCTGCGGCACGTATTTGACGCCCATGTTGGCGATCGCGAAGGCGGTGCGGCCGATCAGGTCGACCCCCTCCGACTCGATGGTGCCGGCCTTGGGGCGCAGAAACCCGGCGATGCTCTTGAGCAGCGTCGACTTGCCGGCGCCGTTGCGGCCGACGCAGCCGACCACCTGGCGCTCCTCGACGGCGATCGAGATGTCGAACAGCACCTTCGATTCGCCGTAGGCGGCGTCGAGCCCGTTGACGGTGAGGACGTTCTTGCTCATGACGCGGCCGCTCCCGCTTCCTCGGCAGGTGTGGCGATCTGCCAGTAGCTCTTTCTCACCTCCGGATGCCGCAGGCATTCCTCGCACGGGCCTTCGGCGATCACCCGGCCCTCGTGCATCACCGTGAGGCGCTGCAGGAAGTCCTGGACGTGCGACAGCTTGTGCTCGACGATCAGGATCGTCTGGCGGCCGACATGCGCCCGCAGCACCTTGAGCAGCATCTGGATCTCGGACTCGGCGAGACCGGCGAGCGGCTCGTCGAGCAGCAGCAGCGACGGATCGGCCAGAATCGACATCGCGATCTCGAGCCGGCGCTTCTCGCCGAGGCTCAGGTTCTTCACGATTCTGTCACGAATGTCCTTCAGATCGAAGGTCTCGAGGATCTCGACGATCTTCGGATCGTTGCGGTGCCGCTTGCAGGTGTTCAGGAACAGCGACAGCAGCGACGGCTTCTTGTGGGCGCGGAAGAAGGAGAGTACCAAGTTGTCGACGACGCTCAGGCTGTCGAACGTCGCAGTGAGCTGGAAGGTGCGCATCATCCCGAGATCGACCCGCTTTTCGGGCGGCATCCGGGTGACGTCTTCCCCCTTGTAGAACACCTTGCCCTCTTCCGGCGGATAGAGGCCGGTGAGGATGTTGAAGAAGGTGGTCTTGCCGGCGCCGTTCGAGCCGATGATTCCCGCAACGTCGAACTCGCGCAGGACGAAGTTCACGTTGTTGACGGCGACGAGCCCATGAAACCGCTTGGTGACGCCTTCCGCCCTGATGATCTCAGCGCGCGGGTCCGTGTTCACGATGTCCCCCGTTTCTGATCACGGCCGGCGCACGCACGAGACGTGCGCCGGAGCGAGGAGAGAGGCGGGAAGCACCCGTCGTAACGATCTGATGACGAGACTTCCCGCCGTTGCGTCGCGCGGCTGATCAGTAGCCGAGCTCCTTCAGAGGCGGCAGGACTTCGTTTCCGCCCATGGCCCCCTCGACCGTGAAGAGGTCCCATTCGTTCTTCTGCTCGGCCGCACCCTTGCCCTTCACGAGGAAGGCCGCGTACTTGAAATCGGCCTGGTGGTCTTCACGCCACTTCGCCGGGCCCTTGACCGAGTCGAACTTGCCGCCGTCGGCCATCAGCGCCGCCGACACCTTGTCGGCATCGAACGACTTGGCATGCTCGTAGCCGCGGAACATCTCCATGTAGGCGATGTAGGCGATCGCCGCATAGGCGTCCGGCGGATAGCCGTACTTGTCGCGGAACAGCTTGGTGAACTGCGCCGCAGATTCCGCCACGGCCTTGTCCTCGAAACCGGACAGGTCGTAGTAGAAGTAGTGCATCGCGTAGACGCCCTCGAGGGCGGCCGGCGGCAGGCCCTTCGCCACCACGTTCGTGATGAACGCGTTGAAGATGGTCATCTCCTTGTTGAGGCCCATCTGCGAGGCCTGCTTGAGGAGCGCGACCGAGTCGGCGGCGAACTGGGCGGCGATGAAGACGTCGGGCTTGGCGGCCTTGACCTTCTGCAGGATGGTGGTGAAGTCCGAGGTGCCGAGCGAGGCCTCGTCGTAACCGACGATCTGCGCGCCGTACTCCTTGGCGGCGGCATAGACGCCGTCACGGATGTCCCAGCCCCACGAGTCGGAGCGGGCGAGGAAGAAGATCTTCTTCTTGCCGAGCTTCTTCACCGCGGCGGTGCCGGCCATGTAGCCGACCGTCCAGGGCGAGTAGGCGGCGGCGAAGGTCGAGCCGGCGATCTTGCCCTTGGTGAACGCTTCCTTCGCCTGCACGCAGACGGGGAAGTAGGGGAGCGGCTGACGCGACACGATCGCGTTGATCGCGTAGGCGAGCGGCGCCCAGGTCTGGCCGCCGACGCCCTTGACGCCCTCGGACAGCATGTAGCGGAAACGACGAACGCCGACATCGAGCTTGGACTCGTCGTCGGCGACCACACCCTCGACCTTGACCTTGCCCCACGGCATGTCGAGGCCACCTTTTTGATTGACGACGTCGACGGCGAGGAGCGCGCCCTGCTTCTGCGTCTCGGCGACCGCGGCGAACGGACCGGTGAGCGGCAGCAGGATTCCGACCTTCACGTCACTCGGACCGGACGACTGCGCCGGAGCGACGCCGGTTCCGAGAACACTGCAAAGCGCGGATATAGCCAGCAGACCCCATAGCCTCTTCATTTCGATTCCTCTCGGTGGACGATTGGGAGGTGGCGAACAGGGGGATTTTAAGGCCTTCTTCTTTCAATGGCAGCCCGAACCGGGCTTCGATCGTCCGCAATCGCGAGATATGCGGCAGTTTCTTTTTGGCTCGCTGCGTCGAGGCGCCGTTGCTCGTCGACCGGCACGTCGGGAGAACGAGCGTCGTCCCGGCGAGCGAGCGCCGGGCAGTCGATACGAGAAGGGAGTGAGGCCGGGCGGCCCCACTCCCCTCCGCGAAGATCAGACCTGGATCGACGGATGGTGCATGCCGGGGCGGCTGTAGTTGCCGACCGCCTCTTCCATGTGCTCCATCAGCGTGAACACGACCGGGCCGTCCGGACCGACCAGCACGTTCTCCTCGAGGCGCGTGGTCTGCTCGAGCAGCGGATGGCCGGCGAAGGTCTCGATCGCGAAGTACATGTTCTCCTTGATCTCGGCCGGCTGGCTGAGCGAGTAGGCGCGCGAGATCCACATGCCCTCGTAGAGGGTGATGCCGATCGAGTGGGCGAACTGCTGCAGGGTGACGGTGCCGTAGGTGTCGTCGTCGTATTCCGGGAATTTCGCGGCGACGTCGGCGGTCGAGTTGCCGGGCTTCAGCATCTCGATGCCGGCATACATGGAGTCGTAGGTCTGCTTGTAGAGATCGATCTCCTTCTGCGTCATCTTCGCCGCGCACTTGAAGCAGCGCACGTAGTCGATGAAGTAGCCGGACGGACCCACCGCGTTGATGTCGATGATGACGAGGTCACCCTGGCGGATGATCTTGTCGGTCGCCCACCGGCGATACGGCGAGGTGTTGCCGCCCGACGCCACGATGATGTCGTAGATGATCTCGCAGCCGAGGCGCAGCATCAGCTCGTGCACCTTGGCCTCGATCTGGCGCTCGGTGACGCCCGGCTTCAGCCACTCGTGCTTGATGTGCCACATCGCGGCGTCGCCGATGGTCGACGACTGCTTCAGGAGCTCGATCTCGTCGATCGTCTTGACGACGCGGGCGGCGGACATCGCCGGCCAGCCGTTGACGATGTTGATGTTGAACTTCCGGAAGGCGTCGAGCGACGGCATGTCGAGATTGTCGATGCCGACCTTCTCCTTCTCGACGCCGTACTCCTTGAGCACCTCGTAGATCGAGGCGACCATGCGCTCGGCCATGTAGGGAACGGCCGACTCGGCCCACTGCCAGGTCATCGCCGGGCGGATGCCGTCGCGCATCATCAGACCCGGGTCGTTGTTCGGGTCGATCTTGCGCTCCTTGGCGCCGGCGGCGATCGCGGCCGAGCCCTTCAGGCCTTCCGCGATGTTCGAGCCGCGCGTCTTGTGCATCCACGGCAGGTCGATGCGGGCGCACTGCATGTCGGAGCCGGCGGTCTCGAACAGGATCGGATCGCCGCCGCGCGGCAGCACCGCGTAACGGATGTTGATGTTGTACTTCCAGTTCCCCTGATAGGAGCCGGTGATGTAGCGGATGTTGGCGCCGGCATAGAGGACGAGGGCGCCGAGATCGTGGATCTCCATCTGCTCGCGCGCCTTCTCGAGACGCTGGCGACGGAGCCGCTCGTAATCGACGCGATACTGCCAATCACAGCCCTGGGCCGCATACACCCGGCGCGGCAGCTGATGATGCGGCTTGCCGAGAAATGCGTGGTCAAGTTCATAGCTCATGGAGCGCTCCTCGTTGGACCGACTTCGAGAGGAAGTGAGAAGAGAAACCCGTGTTGAGGGGGATGGCGAAGGAAGCCCGAACGCAAGTGATCCGAGCGGCGGCGATTATAGCGGGGCTCGGAGGGGAGGGAAGCGAACGGCGATGACCTCCGGACGGTGCTGCCCTGCAAATTTGGACGACGACCGCGCGACGAGCACGCATGGCTGAAGCGCGACGGCACGCGAGCACGCCGAACGCAGGTGCGAGACGAATCGTCTCGAACGGTTCACGAACCCTTGCCGCACAGTGACGAACCCTCGTGCCGCAGTGCGAACGAGGCATGCGGGTATGGCAAGGCGGCGCGCGCCGTACGCGTCGAGGCATGACGCCGGCGCGGGCCGGCTGGCATCTCGGCGGAGACGACGTTACAGTTCGCCGGCGCGGGTGAACGTCGCCGACGTTCCAACCAACAAACTGACACCGCAGGACGGTGCGATGACACGGATCCGCAGCGACCAGAGCGCGCGCGGCAAGCGCCGGAACGGCGCGGGCGGCGACGCAGCGGACGCGAGCGCACAGGAGGCGAGCGTGCCGGCCGCCGCTGTGGTGTCCCGCGCCGCACGGCCGCACGCCGGCGCACGGGCGGCGAAGGGCGCCGCGCACAAGACGCAGGAGAAGAAGACGCAGCAGAAGGCGCCGTCCGCCTCCAAGGTGTCGTCGCTGTCCGACCGCGCCTACCAGGAGATCAAGGATCTCATTCTCACGCTGTTCTTCCTGCCGGGGCAGTATCTGAACGAGGCGGCGATCTGCGACCTGCTCGATCTCGGCCGCACACCGGTGCATCAGGCGCTGCAGCTCCTGCAGGTCGAGGGTTTGGTCGAGGTGGTGCCGCGCAAGGGCGTGATCGTCAGGCCCGATTCGGTCGGCGAGGTGATCGCCATTCTGGACGCGCGGATTCTGGTCGAGGTCGAGCTGGTGCGGCGTGCGGTCGCGCATGCGACCCGCGACGACGTCGCGGAGCTCGGGGCGATTCTCGACAAGACCAATCGGCGTCACGGCGGTGGCTCGATCGACGCGTTCGTGGAGTCGGACCGCGCCTTCCACGTGAAGGTCGCGGCGATGTCGAAGAACGCCATTCTGGCCGATTTCGTCCGGCTGATGCACGAGCGCTCGACGCGGTTCTGGTATCTGCATTTGTGGCAGACGATCGACCTGTTCGCCGCCACCCGCGAGCATCGCTCGATCCTCGAGGCGATCGAGGCGCACGATGCCGAGCGCGCCGCCCGCGCGATGCGCAAGCACATCGACAGCCTTCGCGAGCGCCTCCAGCACATCAATCGTCACGCTCCGGCCCGCACCGCTCGCCCGGCCGCGGCTCACCCCGGCCGCGCCCGTTGACCGCCCCGCCGCGCAGTCTCGCCGGCGCGGATTCGACGTTACCGGCGGAGTGTTGGTCGCGGGTTGTGCCGAACGGTCGCTTTCGAGAAAATTGCCGGCCCGCCCCGCGGACGTTCCGGAAACCCTTTCGCCCGCGACGACACGAGGGCTCGAAACACCCGTTCGACGTCTCGCGCGGCCCGAAGCCGACCGGCCGATCCCGCCGACCTTTATCCGGGCCGAGTATCCGGCGTGATCGACGCTGGTATTTTACATGGGATCCGTAGTGAAAGGTCCACCCTGGGCCGGGGTACGGCCGGGTGTGGCAAACGCCCGGCGACCGGCGGCGTCTCTCGTCGTGCACCGAACGACGTCCGGGTGGCGCAGGCGCAGCGCAGGGCGGCCCGAATGCGCCCCCTCCCCCTTGCTGCGGCGGGCGGAAGCCGGCTAGACCCCGTGCGAGAGCTTTCGGCCGAAAACCTCGCCCGGCGCGAAACGCGCAGCCCGGCGACGGTCTCGACCCACCGAAACACCGCCGCGATCATGCGAGACATGCAAAACGCTCCGTTCGATCAGATCCGCTTCCGCGAGGCGCTCGGCCGCTTCCCGACCGGCGTCGCCGTGGTGACGGCGTGCGCCGCCGACGGCGAACCGATCGGCATGACGATCAACTCGTTCAGCTCGGTCTCGCTCGATCCGCCGCTGGTGCTGTTCAGCATCGCGCGTCGTGCCAAGAGCTTCGCTGCCTGGCAGGCGGTCTCGCATTATGCCGTGAACGTGTTGGCCGAGGACCAGGAGGCTTTGTCGAACCGCTTCGCCAAGGCGGGCCCGGATCGCTTCGCGGACCTCGCGGTCGAGGCCGGCCCGCACGGCCTGCCGCTGTTTCGCGGCGCGCTCGCAGTGCTCGTCTGCGAGGCCCATGCCCGCTACGACGGCGGCGACCACGAGATCTTTCTCGGCCGCGTCACCGCGCTGTCGACCGCCGAGCCTGCCGGCGGCGCACCCCTGGTGTTCTTCTCCGGCCGCTACCGCCGGCTCGCCGCCAGCGGCCAAGCCCATGTCGCACCAGGCGATTCGTTGTCTCCGCGGGGCATTCGGCGGAGCGCTGCGGACGGCGAGAGCGGCGGATCGGCGCCTGCGACATCTTGACAGGCACGGGGCTCGCTCCCCATCTCGACACAGTGTGTATTTACAGGAGAGTCGCTGCCCCCTGACGGGAGAGACCGGCCTCGCCGGCGCCGAAGGAGCAACCGCCCCGGAAACTCTCAGGCAAAAGGACCGTCACGGGACGTGAATCTGGAAAGAGGCGCGGCCGACCCGGAGCATATCGGGCGACCTCGTCCGCCGACGGGATAACACTCTCAGGCACCAAGACAGATGGGGCGCCGAGACGAGCCGAGCTTGTCGGGAGGCGCCCGTGTCGACATTCGACACAAGGTCGAAATCCCTTTCCAGGCGAAGCCACGCCGCTCCGAAGGCGCCGGCCGTGTGCGGTCCGCGCCCCTCCGGGACGATCGTCTCGGCCATCCATGTCCGGTCCGCCGCCCGCGCGGCGCCGAGCCCCGGCACGCCGTTGCCGGTGCGCGGTCGCCTGCGCCGTGCCGTTTCCCGTCAGGAGAGCCCATGAACGCCCCCGTCCGCACCCAGACCGAGACCCCAGCGACCGATTTCGCCCGCCGCCATGTCGGGCCGAGCCCGCGCGACGTCGAGGTGATGGTGGAAGCCGTCGGCGCCAAAAACCTCGAGGCGTTGATCGGCGAGGTGATCCCGCCGTCGATCCGGCTCGCCCGGCCGCTCGCGCTGCCCGCCGCGCTGTCGGAGACCGAGGCGCTCGCCCGCATGCGCGAGATCGCCGCGCAGAACCAGGTGTTCGTCTCGCTGATCGGCCAGGGTTATCACGGCACCGTGCTGCCGCCGGTGATCCAGCGCAACGTGCTGGAAAACCCCGCCTGGTACACCGCCTACACGCCCTATCAGCCGGAGATCTCCCAGGGTCGGCTCGAAGCCTTGATGACGTTTCAGACGATGGTGGCCGATCTCACCGGCCTGCCGATCGCCAACGCCTCGCTGCTCGACGAGGCGACCGCCGCCGCCGAGGCGATGACGCTGGCGCGGCGCGCCGCAAAGTCCAAGGCCGCCGGCTTCTTCGTCGACCGCAACGTCCATCCGCAGACGCTCGCGGTGCTGGAGACCCGCGCCGCGCCCCTCGGCATTTCTCTGGTGGTCGGTGACCCGGACAAAAACCTCGAGCCGGAGGCCGTGTTCGGCGCCCTCCTCCAGTATCCCGACACTTTTGGCGCGGTGCGCGACCCACGCGCCGTGATCGAGAAAGTCCATGCCGCCGGCGGCATCGCCGTGATGGCGGCGGACCCGCTGGCGCTGGTGCTGCTCGTCCCGCCCGGCGAGCTCGGCTGCGACGTCGCGATCGGCTCCACCCAGCGGTTCGGCGTCCCGATGGGGTTCGGCGGGCCGCACGCGGCCTACATGGCGGTCCGCAAGGGTTTGGAGCGCACCATGCCCGGCCGGCTGGTCGGGCTGTCGGTCGATTCGCGTGGTAACCCCGCCTATCGGCTCGCGCTGCAGACCCGCGAGCAGCACATCCGCCGCGAGAAGGCGACCTCCAACATCTGCACCGCCCAGGTCCTGCTCGCCGTGATCGCGGCGATGTACGCGGTCCATCACGGCCCCGAGGGCTTGATCGAGATCGCCCGCCGGGTGCACCGCCACGCCGCCGTGCTCGCCGCCGGCCTTCGCCGGCTCGGCGTCACCCCGCTGGCCGGGGCGATCTTCGACACCGTGACCGTGCCGGTCGGCGACCGTCAGGCCGACATTCTTTCTCGCGCGCGCGAGGCACGCATCAATCTGCGCGAGATCCCGGCAGGCATCGCCGGGCCGGAGGCGGCGATCGGCATCGCGCTCGACGAGACCACCGGCGAGGCGGTGATCGAGGCCGTGTGGCGCGCCTTTTCCGGCGGCGGCGCGCTGCGCTACGACGAGGTGGCCGGCACCGCCGACCCGCGGCTGCCGCCTGGCCTCGTGCGGACCTCGGCCTTCCTCGAGCACCCGGTGTTCCACAAGTACCGCAGCGAGACCGAGATGATGCGGTACCTGCGCAAGCTCTCCGACCGCGACCTCGCGCTCGACCGGGCGATGATCCCGCTCGGCTCCTGCACGATGAAGCTCAACGCCACGGCCGAGATGATGCCGATCACCTGGCCGGAATTCTCCTCGCTGCACCCGTTCGTCCCGGCCGAGCAGGCAAAGGGCTACGCCCTCCTCGCCGACGAGCTGTCGCGCATGCTGGCGGAGATCACCGGCTACGACGCGGTGTCGCTGCAGCCCAATGCCGGCTCGCAGGGCGAGTATGCCGGCCTTCTGGCGATCCGCGCCTACCACGCCTCGCGCGGCGAGGAGCACCGCACCGTCTGCCTGATCCCGGCCTCGGCGCACGGTACCAACCCGGCCTCCGCCACCATGGCCGGCATGACCGTGGTGGTGGTCGGCTGCGACCGCGACGGCAATATCGACCTCGCCGATCTGCGCGCGAAAGCGGCCGCGCACGCGGAAAAGCTCGCCTGCGCGATGATCACCTATCCTTCGACCCACGGCGTGTTCGAGGAGGCGATCCGCGAGATGTGCGAGACCGTCCATGCGAACGGCGGGCAGGTCTATCTCGACGGCGCCAATCTCAACGCCCAGGTCGGGCTCGCCCGGCTCGGCGACTATGGCGGCGACGTCAGCCACATCAATCTGCACAAGACCTTCTGCATCCCGCACGGCGGTGGCGGGCCCGGCATGGGACCGATCGGCGTGAAGGCGCATCTCGCGCCGTTCCTGCCGGGTGACGCCTCCCGTCCGGGAGCAACCGGCGCGGTGTCGGCGGCACCGCTCGGCTCGGCATCGATCCTGCCGATCTCCACCATGTACGTCCTGATGATGGGCGAGGCGGGTCTGCGGCGGGCGACCGAGGTGGCGATCCTCTCGGCGAACTACGTGGCGAAGCGCCTCGCGCCCTATTTCCCGGTGCTCTACCGCAACGGCAAGGGCCGGGTCGCGCACGAATGCATCGTCGATCCGCGCGCCCTGAAGGAGAGCACCGGGACGACCGTCGACGACATCGCCAAGCGCTTGATCGATTACGGCTTCCACGCGCCGACCGTGTCGTTCCCGGTGGCCGGCACGCTGATGATCGAGCCGACCGAGTCGGAATCGAAGGCCGAGCTCGACCGCTTCGTCGCGGCGATGATCGCGATCCGCAAAGAAATTTCGGCGATCGAGGAGGGGCGGATGGAGGTCGGCGCCTCGCCGCTCCGGCACGCCCCGCACACCGTGCACGACCTCGCCGACGACGACTGGTCGCGCCCCTACAAGCGCGCCGAAGGCTGCTTCCCGGACGGGGTCGACCGGCTCGACAAGTATTTTGCCCCGGTGAACCGGATCGATGCCGTTTATGGCGACCGCCACCTCGTGTGTGCGTGCCCGCCGGTTTCGGCTTACGGGGGATGATCGGCGAGCGGCGGAATACGGCGCTTCGCGCCTGTTCCGCCCTACTGCTTCGACTCCTGCCGCCGCCTCGTTGAACGAACCTCCATCCGTCCTCACCCTGAGGGTCGCCGAAGGCGGCGTCTCGAAGGGCGAGGACGGCCCCCGCGTCACGGCCTCATGGTTCGAGACGCGCTCCTGCGGAGCGCTCCTCACCATGAGGTCGGGCATCCATTCGGATGCGCGGCGGTCTCACGCCCGCAAAACGCCGCCGGTTCGCTTCGAAACCTCGGCGACGATCTTTCCGGCCACCGCCTCGATCTCCTGGTCGGTGAGGGTTTTTTCACGCGGCTGCAGGGTGACCGCCACCGCGATCGACTTCTTGCCGGCCTCGATGTTCTTGCCCTCGTAGACGTCGAACACCGACACGCCCGCGATCAGCTTGCGGTCGACGCCCTGCGCCGCCTTCACCAGGTCGGCCGCCTTCACGCCGTGATCGACGATGAAGGCGAAATCGCGCGTCACCGGCTGGAACGCCGACAATTCGAGCGCCGCCTTCGCCCTTGTGGCCTTGGCTTTCGGCTCGGGGATGCGGTCGAGCAAAATCTCGAAGGCGACCAAGGGCCCATCGAGATCGAGCGCGTGCAGCGTGCGGGGATGCAGCTCGCCGAACCAGCCGATTGTCAGCTTCGGGCCGATCTGCAGCGTGCCGGAGCGGCCGGGATGGAGCCACGACGGCCCGTCCGCCACCACCTGCACGCCGGCCGGCGCGCCGACCGCCGCGAGCAGCGAGGAGACGTCGGCCTTGACGTCGAACACGTCGGCCGGCGCCGCCCCCGCCCGCCAGTCGCGGCCGACCGCCTCGGGCTTTGCCAGCGCCCGGCGCACACCGGCGGCGGCGATCATCTGATCCTCCGGCCGGTCGCCGAGAAACACCTGCCCGACCTCGAACAACGCGACGTCGGAAAGGCCGCGCCGGGCGTTGCGCTGCACGGCCTCCAAAAGGCCGGGCACCAGGCTCGGCCGCATGTCGGACAATTCCGCCGCGATCGGGTTGGCGAGCGCGAGCGACGGCTGCCCGCCGCCGAACATCTCCGCCTCGCCCTTGGAGATGAACGACCATGTCACCGCCTCCACCAGCCCGCGCGCGGCGAGCGCGCGCTTCGACCGGCGGGTGCGCTTCTGGATCGTGGTGAGCACCGGCTTGCGGCCGCGGTCGTCGCGCGGAAAGGGGGTCAGCGGCACCCGGTCGACCCCGACGATGCGCACCACCTCCTCGACCAGATCGGCGACGCCGTCGACGTCCGGCCGCCAAGACGGCACCGCCACCTTGAGTGCCTTCTGGGTGCCGGCGACGAAGAAGCCGAGTTTCGTCAGGATCCGCTTCACCTCGGGGAACGGCACGTCGAGCCCGGCGAGGCGCGGCAAGGCCTCCAGCGGGAACTCGATCACCTTGTCCGGGATCGGCGGAGTGCCGACCACCACCGCCTCCGACGGGGTGCCGCCGCACATCTCGGTCACCCATTGGGTGGCGAGATCGAGCCCCGGCGCCATGAAGGCGGGGTCGACGCCGCGCTCGAAGCGGTAGCGCGCATCGGTGACGATGCCGAGCCGGCGGCCGGTGCGGGCGATGTTGATCTCGTCCCACAGCGCCGACTCGATCAGCACGTCGGTGGTGTTCTCGTCGCAGCCCGACAGTTCGCCGCCCATGATGCCCGCGAGCGACTCGACCCCCGCCTCGTCGGCGATCACGCACATCGTGTCGTCGAGATTGTAGGTCTTTCCGTCGAGCGCGAGCAGCGTCTCGCCGAGCCGGCCGCGCCGCACCGTGAGGTTCCCCTTCACCTTGGCGGCGTCGAACACGTGCAGCGGGCGGCCGCGGTCGAACGTCATGTAATTGGTGATGTCGACCAGCGCGTTGATCGGGCGCAGCCCGATCGCCCGCAGCCGGCGCTGCATCCAGTCCGGCGACGGGCCGTTCTTCACGCCGCGCACGAGGCGCAGCGCGAAGGCCGGGCACAGCGAGGGGGTGTCGCCGAAATCGAGCGACACGCTCACCGGGCACGGGAAGGCGCCCTTGACCGGCGGGATCGGCGCGCTCTTGAGTGTGCCGATGTCGGCCGCCGCGAGGTCGCGGGCGATGCCGGACACGCCGGTGCAGTCGGCCCGGTTGGGCGTGAGATTGATGTCGATCACCGGATCGGCGAGATGTGCCCACTCGGCGTAGCGGGCGCCGACCGGCGCGTCGGCCGGCAGCTCGATGATGCCGTCGTGATCGTCGGAGAGGCCGAGCTCGGCCTCCGAGCACAGCATGCCGCGGCTCTCGACGCCGCGGATGCTGCCGACCGCGAGCGTGATGTTCTTGGCCGGAATGTAGGTGCCGGGCGGCGAGAAGACGCCCTTCATGCCGGCATGCGCGTTCGGCGCGCCGCACACCACCTGCACCGGCTTGCCGTCACCCGCCGGGCCGAGATCGACCATGCAGACGCGCAAGCGGTCGGCGTTCGGGTGCTGCTCGGCCGAGATCACGTGCGCGATCACGAAGGGGGCGAGCAGCTTGCCCTTGTCCTCCACCTCCTCGACCTCGAGGCCGATCATGGTGAGTTTTTCGACGATCGCTTCCAGCGAGGCGTCGGTGTCGAGATGCTCTTGGAGCCAGGAGAGGGTGAATTTCATGATGTACGAGCCTTGACGAGCAGCGCGGCAGCAAGCGCTCGGCGGTGAGAGTCTTCCAGCTTGTTCAGGACGACGATGGCGGCGGCGGCCTGTTCCACGAGAGCTTCGGTGTCGGCGAAGTACTTCCCGAACGGTGCCGGGCCATAGTCGGCTTGCTCTCGCTCCTTCTGGAGAAGCACGAACGCCACTCCGAAATTCGCGACTTCGGCGGGAAAGGCCGACAGCTCCTTCGAGCTCGTCAGAACGGCCTTGGCGCCCGTGTGGGTCACGCCCCTGTAGACCCGCTCCCAAGCCTGGGACTTGTGATGGATGCTACCGATGACGGTGTCGGCGCAAAGACGACACAACGCATGGAAGACGGCGTAGTACGCACTGCTCACGGCGCGACGCATGAACGCTTCGCGCGGCCGCTTTCCGGTGCGCCGGCAGAGATCCCTCGCAACCGTCAGAAGCCTGTCCTCGAGATCGAGCGCGCTCATTCGGGCGCGCCCTCCTCGTCGTAGCCCGTCGCCTCGTCCTCCGGACGATGGGTGAGATAAGGAAAGCGCTCCTCGCCCGCGTTCTGGAGCTCCCGCCGCAAGATCGCCAGCGTCCGGTTGAGCACCTCCCCGCTCGGAAGTGCGGAGCCGGACTTGTACGTCGCGGTCATGAAGAGCGCATCGTCCTCGTCTTGGTCCTTGCCGGTCGAGACGACCACGTCGTCGAAACCGTAAGCGGCGAGCTGTGCGGACAAGGTCTTCCGAGTGAGCTTCTTGACGTCGTCGAGAGTCATCGAAGTCTCCTTGCCCTCACCCGCTCAGGCCACCCGCGAGTGTCGGAAAGTCGAGCGGGCGAAAACCGTAATGGTCGAGCCAGCGGACGTCGGCCTCGAAGAAGGCGCGCAGATCCGGCATGCCGTATTTCAGCATGGCGATGCGGTCGATGCCCATGCCCCAGGCGAATCCCTGGTACTCCGCCGGGTCGATGCCGCAGTTCTTCAGCACGTTCGGATGCACCATGCCGCAGCCGAGGATTTCCAGCCAGTCCTCGCCCTCGCCGAACCGGATCTCGCCCTTGTCGCGCCGACACTGGATGTCGACCTCGAGCGACGGCTCGGTGAACGGGAAGAACGACGGCCGGAACCGCATCTTCACCTGGTCGACCTCGAAGAACGCCTTGCAGAACTCCGCGAGAATCCACTTCAGGTGCCCGAGATGCGAGCCCTTGTCTATGACGAGGCCCTCGACCTGATGGAACATCGGCGTGTGGGTCTGATCGCTGTCGCAGCGATAGGTGCGGCCCGGACAGATCACCCGGATCGGCGGCGCCTTTCCGAGCATCGTGCGCACCTGCACCGGCGAGGTGTGGGTGCGCAGCAGCAGCCGCGAGCCGTCCTCCTTCTCGGGGAAGAAGAACGTGTCGTGCATGTCGCGGGCCGGATGGCCGACGGGAAAGTTCAGCTTGGTGAAGTTGTAGTCGTCGGTCTCGATGTCGGGACCTTCGGCGACCTCGAAGCCCATGTCGGCGAAGATCGCGGTGAGCTCGTCGACCACCTGGCTGATCGGATGGATGCGGCCGCGCTCGAGCGGCCCGTCGGCGACCGGCAGCGAGACGTCGACCGTCTCGGTGGCGAGCCGCGCGTCGAGCGCCGCGTCGCGCAGCGCGGTGCGGCGGGCGCCGAGCGCCTCGCCGACCTTCTCCTTGAGGCCGTTGATCAGCGGCCCCTGAACCTTGCGCTCCTCCGGCGACATTTTTCCGAGGGTGGCGAGCAGCGCCGACACCGCCCCCTTCTTGCCGAGCGCCGCGACGCGCACCGCCTCGAGGGCCGGCTCGTCGCCGGCGGCGGCGATGTCGGCGAGGAGGCGGCCTTCCAGTTCCGTGATGTCGGACATGCCCTCACCCGAACGCATTCGGGGTCGCCCGCCTGCGCGGACGACCCGGTCGAACCCTCGTGCCGTCGATCGTGGCGTCAGGCCGCGAGCGCGGCCTTGGCCTTCTCGACGATCGCCTGGAACGCCGCCGGCTGGCTGATCGCGAGATCGGACAGCACCTTGCGGTCGACCGTGATGCCGGCGCGGGCGAGGCCCGCGATGAAGGTCGAGTAGTTGATCTCGAACGGCCGGACCGCCGCGTTGAGCCGCTGGATCCACAGCGCACGGAAGGTGCGCTTCTTCCGCTTGCGGTCACGATAGGCGTATTGGTTGGCCTTCTCGACCGCCTGCTTGGCGACCCGGATGGTATTCTTCCGCCGGCCGTAATAGCCCTTGGCGGCCTTGAAGACTTTCTTGTGCTTGGCGTGCGCGGTGACGCCCCGTTTGACGCGGGCCATGGCTGATCTCCTGAAACCAATTGGCGAGAGAGGAAGGTCGCGTCGGTCGACGCGGCCGGTTCGGCGATCAGCCGTTGGGCATCCAATACTTCTTGATGTTGTCGCCGTCGGTCTTGAACAGCACGGTCATGCCGCGATGCTCGCGGATCTGCTTGGTGGACCGCTTGATCATCCCGTGGCGCTTACCGGACTGCTGGAATTTCACCTTGCCGGTGCCGGTGATCTTGAAGCGCTTTTTTGCGCCCGACTTGGTCTTCATCTTGGGCATTTGGCTCGTCTCCTGGCCGATCGCGACCGCCGAGCCGCGAGGCTCCTCGGTCCGCCGGGCCGTCTGGTTGAATGAGCGCACCCGAACGGGCGCGACGCCGCCACGGCAGCCCATTTTCGGCCGGGCGACGGAGGGGGCTGGTTATGGCAGAGGTGGCCCGCAATGGCAACTGCGGACGCTTCGGACACGTCCGAGGCGGCGGCTCGCCACATCCGGCCTCCGGTCGTCCGGGCTCAGCGAGCCCGATGCGGGCCGAGCGTGCCGGAACCGGTCTCTCGCGACCGGTCGGGCGCGACGGGGCTGTCGCGGCGGGTCGGGGCCGGCGGCCGACGCCCAAACCGGCCGCCCGGGGGCAGGCGGCCTTCGTCTCCGGGCGACGGAAGCGATCGCGGGACGGGCGACGCTCACCGCGGCGCCAGCACCATCACCATCTGGCGACCTTCCATCTTGGCGTCCTGCTCGACCTTGGCGAGCTCGGAGGTGTCGCCTTTGACCCGGTTCAGCAATTGGAAGCCGAGCTCCTGGTGGGCCATCTCGCGTCCGCGGAAGCGGAGCGTGACCTTCACCTTGTCGCCGTCTTCGAAGAACCGGATCATGGCGCGCATCTTCACGTCGTAATCGTGATCGTCGATCATCGGCCGGAACTTGACCTCCTTGACCTCGACGATCTTCTGCCGCTTGCGCGCCTCGGCCTGCTTCTTCTGCTCCTGGTACTTGAACTTCCCGTAATCGAGCATCTTGCAGACGGGCGGGCTGGCATTGGGCGCGATCTCGACCAGGTCGAGCCCGGCCTCGTGCGCCATGCGCAAGGCGTCGGGCGTGGCCACGGTGCCGAGATTGGCGCCGTCCTTGTCGATCAGATGAACCTCACGGATGCGAATCTCCTCGTTCACGCGCGGCCCGTCCTTCTGGACGGGGGGCGGGGCTCTCATGGGGCGGCGAATGGCTGCAAACTCCTCTGTTGTTGCAAGGGTACTCGGCAAGGGTGCTCGGTCTGTCCCGGACCTACCGGCCCGGTGCGGCCGCGCGAGGCCACGATCCGCTGCGGTGCAATGAACGGCAGCGGCGCCCGGTCGGCTCGCGCGAGGGATCAATAGAATTGGGACGATCGGGTTTCAAGTCAACGGCGTCGCGTCGACGCGCCTTTATCGTCGGGCTCACGACGGCATGCCGGCTGCCGGTGGCCGGCCAGCCGACCCGGCCGAGGCCCCGGCGGTGACGCGGGCATAGGCCGCGAGCGTCTGCTCGACGGTGCGGGCGCGGTCGAAGGCGCCGAGCACCCTCGCCCGCGCGCGCTGGCCCATCGCGTGGCGGAGCGGCTCCGGCAGCGCCAGCACGCGCACCAAGGCGGCTGCGAGCGCGGCATCGTCGCCCGCCCGGCAGCGCAGCGCGGTCGCGCGGTCCTCCTCGCTCGCGGACAGCACCGGCACGAGGTCGGGGCCGGCGGCGAGATCGGAGGCGATCACCGGACGGGCCATCGCCATCGCCTCGGCGAGCGGGCGGAAGATGCCCTCGAGCTGGACCGACGGGCAGACGACGACGCTCGCGGCGGCGAGGCTCGCCGCCGCGTCGGTGCCCGGACCGGTGATCCGCACGATGTCGGCGGTGCCGGACGACAGCACGAGGTCCCACAACTCGCCGGAATAGCGCGAGCGGCCGCCGTCCTCGCCGTCCAGCACGAAGACGACGTCGGAAATGCCGCTCTCCTTCAGCCGGCGGGCCGCTCCGACCGCGACGTGCTGGCCGTGGCGGCGCAGAATCCGGCCCGGCACCAGCACCACCCGGGTCGCCGGCCGCACGCCCCAGGCGGCGCGCACCACCGCGACGCGCTCTGGCGCGATGCCGGCCGGGTCGAAGCCGTCGAGGTCGAGCAGCGGATGGATCACCGCGAGGCGATCCGGCGGCACGTGGTGGCGCTCGGCGACCAGCTCGGCGATCCGCTCGCTCGCCGCGATCACCACGTCGCCCCGCGCCATCACCCCGTTGTACCAGTGCTTCAAGAGGTTCTGGTCGCGGAAGCCGGTGTGGCAGGTGGCGAGAAACGGCTTTCCGGTGGTGCGGGCGGCGAGCCACGCACTCCAGCCCGGCGCGCGGCCGTGCGCATGCACGACGTCGCAGCCGCGCGACACGATCAGCCGGCGCAACGCCACCGCGTTGCGGGCGATCACCGCCGGATTGCGGGTCGCGGTGTCGAGCGACACGACCTCGCCGCCCTGCTCGGCAACCAGATGCGCGAGCCGCCCGCCGCGCGCCGCGACGATCGGCCGGTGGCCGGCCTCGGCGAGAATTTTGGCGAGACCGACCGCGCCCTCGTCGGCCGCCCCGAGATCGAGGGTCGGCACGGTGATCAGCACGGTGAGCGGACGATCGGGGCGGAGCACGGGACGTGAGCCGGCGGGCGCGACCTGCGCGACCGGAGCCGGAACCGCGACGCCGGCCTCCTGCGCACGCGATCCACGGGACGCCCCCAGAGCTTCCGGCAACCACCACCTCCCTCGCCGCCGCCCGCCGCCGCGAGCGGCACCGCGAACGGCGCGGCGGCCCGTGTCGAGCGCCGGCCCGGTATAGACCGTGCCATTTGGGGCGGCAATATTGGCTCCCGAATCGGCCGCGAGCCGCCCACAGGCGGGCACCGGCCCGCGGAAAATCGTGGTGGTGCGGGTCGCGGCCGGGCGTGGAGGCAGGAAGAGATGAACGAGATCGTCGAGACGCTCACCGTGGGCGAGGGCCAAAAAACGCACCGGATCGCCGTGCGTCGCCGCGAGGGCGCGGGGCCGGGCCTCGTCTGGCTCGGCGGCTTCAAGTCGGACATGAGCGGCACCAAGGCGCAGGCGCTCGACGGGTGGGCCGAAAAGGCCGGCCGGGCCTTCGTGCGGTTCGACTATTCGGGGCACGGCGAATCGGACGGGCGGTTCGAGGACGGCACCATCGGTGCATGGCTCGACGACGCGATCGCGGTGGTGACCGCCCGCTGCCATGGCCCGCAGATTTTCGTCGGCTCCTCGATGGGCGGCTGGCTCGCGCTCCTGCTGACGCGCGCGCTGGCGAGGCGGGCGGCGGCGGGTGCGCTGCCGCCGGAGGCGCCCTCGGTCGCGGGCCTGTTGCTGATCGCCCCGGCGGTCGACTTCACCGAAGTCTTGATGTGGGAAAAGTTTCCGCAAAAGGTGAAAGACGAGATCACGGCGAAGGGTTTTTGGCAGCTCCCCTCCGAATATGCCGACGAGCCGACCGTCATCACCAGGCGGCTGATCGAGGAGGGCAGAAACCACCTGCTGCTCGGCGATTTGATCGAGACCGGCTGCCCGGTGCGCATTCTTCAGGGCGTGCAGGATCCGGACGTGCCGTGGCAGCACGCGGTCGACCTCACCTCCCGCCTCGCCCAGGACGACGTGGTGCTGACGCTGATCAAGGACGGCGACCACCGCCTCTCCCGCCCCGAGGACATTTCGCGAATGCTGCGGGCGGTGGAGGAGATGCCGCTCGGCGGGTGAGCCGGCGCGGCGCGACCAGACCGAACCCGTAATTGCCGGCCATGCACCATCTCTGCATCGAAAAGCTCGAGCGGCTGACGCCCCGGATGCACGGCGAAGCCGTGGCGCTGTGCACGGCGGCCTACGAGCAGCCGTTCGAGCCTCACTTCGAGGAGCTGAAGGACGCCGGCGCGGTCCATCTGCTCGGCCGGCACGACGGACGGCTGGTCACCCATCTCGCCTGGGTCGAGCGCCGCCTGCAGACGCGGGACGGCCTCACGCTGCGAACCGCCTATGTCGAGGCGGTCGCGACCCTGCCGGAGATGCAGCGACGCGGCTGGGCCTCGGCCCTGCTCCGCCGGTTCGTCGATCATGTCGGCGACTTCCAGGTGGCGGCGCTGTCGCCCTCGGACGCCGCCTTCTATGCCCGGCTCGGCTGGGAGCCTTGGCGCGGCCCGCTGTTTCAGCGGCGCGGCGACCGCTGGGAGCCGACCCCCGACGAGGAGATGATGATCCATCGTCTCCCCGCCACGCCGGCGCTCGCACTCGATGCACCGATCAGCGTCGAGTGGCGGCCGGGCGAGGTGTGGTGAGGCGAGGTGTGGTGAGAATCGGCGGCGGCGAGAGGTCGCCGCCGTCGCTGCCGAAACGTCCGTGACCTCGTGGCCGGCCGGCGCCCTTGCGGGCCACCGTCCGGCCGGACGAGAGCGCCTCAGTGCCGGAAATGGCGCAGGCCGGTGAGCACCATGGCGACGCCGTGGTCGTCGGCGGCCTTGATCACCTGGTCGTCGCGGATCGAGCCGCCCGGCTGGATCACGGCGGTGGCGCCGGCGCGAATCGACACCAGAAGCGCGTCCGGGAACGGGTAGAACGCGTCGGAGGCGACCACCGAGCCCTTGGTGAGCGGGGCCGGCAGCTCGGCGAGGCGGGCGGCGTCCTCGGCCTTGCGCACCGCGATCGCCGCCGAATCGACCCGGCTCATCTGCCCGGCGCCGATGCCGACCGTCATGCGGTCCTTGGCATAGACCACGGCGTTCGACTTGACGTGCTTGGCGACCCGGAAGGCGAAGGTGAGGTCGGCGAGCTCGGCCTCGGTCGGCTGGCGCTTCGACACCACCTTCAGCACGAGATCGTCGGCCACCGCATTGTCGCGCGACTGCACCAGGAAGCCGCCGGCGACGGTGCGCATGGTGGTGCCGCGCTTCCTCGGATCGGGCAGCCCGCCGGCCACCATCAGGCGGAGGTTCTTCTTGGTGCGGACGATCTCGATCGCCTCGTCGGTCGCGTCGGGAGCGATGATCACCTCGGTGAAGATGCCGGTGATCATCCGCGCGGCCTCGGCGTCGAGCGTGCGGTTGACCGCGACGATGCCGCCGAAGGCGGAGTCCTGGTCGCACAGGAGCGCCTTGCGGTAGGCCTCGCCGAGCGTCTCGCCCTCGGCGACGCCGCACGGATTGGCGTGCTTGATGATGGCGCAGGCGGCGGTCCGCTTCGGATCGAACTCGGCGACGCACTCGAAGGCCGCGTCGGTGTCGTTGATGTTGTTGTAGGAGAGCTGCTTGCCCTGCAGCTGGCGGGCGGTGGCGACGCCGTAGCGCACCTCGGCGCTGCGATAGAAGGCCGCCGTCTGGTGCGGGTTCTCGCCGTAGCGCATCACCTGGATCAGCTTGCCGCCGAACGCGCTGTAGGTCGGCGCCGGGTCGTCGAGCTTGTCGGCGAACCAGCCGGAGATCGCCGCGTCGTAGGCGGCGGTGCGGCCGAACGCCTTGGCGGCGAGCTTCTTGCGCAGCGACGGCGTGGTGGCGCCGCCGTGCGCGGCCATCTCCGTGACGATCGTGCGGTAGTCTTCCGGGTCGACCACCACGGTGACGTCGCCGTGGTTCTTGGCCGCCGCCCGCACCATCGCCGGGCCGCCGATGTCGATGTTCTCGACGCAGGTCTCGAAGTCGGCACCCTTCTGGACGGTCTGCTCGAACGGATAGAGATTCACCACCAGAAGGTCGATCGGCTCGATGCCGTGCGCCTCCATCGACCCGGTGTGCTCGGCATTGTCGCGGATCGCCAGAAGCCCGCCATGCACCTTGGGATGCAGGGTCTTCAGGCGGCCGTCCATCATCTCGGGAAAGCCGGTGAGGTCGGCGACGTCGCGCACGGCGAGGCCCGCCTCGGCGAGCGCCGCCTTGGTGCCGCCGGTCGACACCAGCTCGACGCCGTGGCGCGCGAGCTCGCGGGCGAAGTCGACCAGGCCGGACTTGTCGGAAACGGAAAGGAGAGCACGGCGAATGCGGCGCGGTTGTTCTGTCATCGATGACTATCGTTACGGTTGACGGGGTCGGCGGCATCATGGGCCGCGACGTCCGTATTGGCTAGTGGTCCGCGTCCGACATTCGCATGCCGTCGCAACGAAGACGGGGGGCGGCCGTCGGGCTCGCGCGGCCAGCGGGCGTCACGATGTCCCGTGGGCGCGCCGGGCTCGACGAGAGCACGGCCGCGAGGCGAGCGCGGCGCGACTGCCGCGTCCGCTCCCTAGCGCGTTTTCCCGCCCGGAGAAACTGCGCTGCATCAAGAACCGTCGCCAACGCCGGCGGATTCTTTGCGCCGGCGCCGGTGCCCGCCCCCCGCCGGCGCGGACGCGCCCTGCCCCGCCGGGCGACCCGGACCGCCTCCGGACGCCCGGCCGGGCGCTCGAACCACCGGGCGCCCGGCCGGGCAAGCCCGCTTCAATGCGACAGCAGGCTGCAGATCGGGCTGTCGGCGATCAGCCCGCGGGTGACGCCGCCAAAAATCCACTCGCCGAGCCGGCTGTGGCCGTAGCCACCGGCGACGATCAGGTCGATCCGCTCCTCGCGGGCGATCCTGATCAGCTCGCCCGCGGTCGAGCTCGCCCCCTGCACGACGATGCCGGCCCCGGTCGAGATGCGGTGACGGGCGAGGTGGCGCTCGACGTCGTCGATGTCGTCCTGGGCGATGTCCTCCATCCCCGCGTCGCACACCTCGACGACCATCACCCGCTCGGCCTCGTGCAGGAACGGCAGCGCGTCGACCAGCGCCCGGCGGGCCTCCCGCGTGTCCTTCCAGGCGATCATCACCCGGGTCGGATCGAGCACGCCGAGCCCGCGCGGCACCACCAGCACCGGGCGGCCGGCCCGCAGGATGACGCTGCCGGGGTCGAGCGCGCGGAACGGATCGGTGGGTGCGGGATCGGTGCCGATCACGATCAGGTCGGCCGCCCGCGCGGCGCGTGCCACCACCTCGATCGGGTGGTCGGGCGAGGCGCGCCACTCGACCCGCCGGTTGGTCGGGCCGACAAGATTGCGGAAATGCTCGCCGAGCCGGCCGAGCTCGGCGGTCACCGTCATGGTCTCGTCCTCGGTCGGCCCGAGATCGAGCACCATGCCTTCGTTGGCGTAGATCGGCGCCGGCGCCTGGCCGGTGACGCCGATCAGGGTGGAGTGGAACCGCTCGCCGAGCGACGCGGCGAGGCGCACACGGGCGTCGGAGCCTTCGTCGGCCCCGACATGGACCATCACGGTGGCGTAGGACATGGCTCGCTCCTCGTCGTGACCGGCGAGCGCCTTCTCCGTCCCCGTTCCGTGCCCGGCCTCACGCCTTCCCCGAGGCGCATCGTGTCGCAGGCTTTTCTTTCTCTCTCCCGGCGCCGGTCGGACCGCAGCCGGGAGCCGAATTCATCACGCGTGCAAGCGCTTGAGCGCGGCGCGGTCGCACAGCACGATGCGCCGGCAGGTCGGCACCGCGATCGCGCCGTTGCCCTCGAGCTGGGTCAGCGTGCGCGAGATCGTCTCGATTGTCAGCCCGAGATAATCGGCGATGTCCTGGCGCGACATCGGCAGCTCGACCACGTCGCCGGTGCCCATCCGCTCGGCCATCTCCAGGAGGAAGCAGGCGACCCGCTCCTGCGCGCTGCGGATCAGCACCAGCATGTGGGTCTGCACCCGCTCCAGCTCGTGCGCCGTCAGCCGCCACATCAGGTGGGTGGTCTGGTGGTCGGTGCGGGCGAGCGACAGAAGCGCGGTCCGCTTGATCACCAGAAAGATCGAGCGGCCGACCGACTCGGCCGAGCAGTGGTGGGTGTCGGTCGCTTCCAGGCCGAACACCTCGCCCGGCAGGTAGAAGGCGCTGATCTGGCGGCGGCCGTCGTCGAGCACCTTGTAGGTGCGCGCTGCCCCCGCCACCACCTTGAAGACATAGTGGGTCGGCTCGCCCTCGCCGAAGATTTCCGCGTTGCGGGCATAGCTCATCCGCACGCCGAGCGTGTCGAGCGCCGAGATGTCGATGCCGTGCGGCTCCGGTGCCCATCGGTCCAGCGGTTTTGCGGGATGGGTCGCGCTCAGGGTCCTGGCATTCTGCATCAACATGGTCGACACGCGGCTCCGCCGAGGGGGCAGGATGCGATACGATCAACGTAAGCGGCGCGCCGCCACGGTAAATCCGGGGCGTCTCCCTAAGGGGCATCCCGGAGGGTGCAGCATCCAGGCACCTCGACACGGGCAGCGGCCGGAGCGGGCGTCTGCCGGCGGTGCCGCGGCACCTTCGGCGTGCAGGAGAGCGAGCCATGGTCGAGATCGACGTCGGGGCCTCCGGGCTCGGCAGCGGGCCGGCACGCCCGGCCGGGCGGCCGCTCGCCTGGTACGCCTTCGCGGTCGGGCTGCCGCTCGCCGCCCACCTGCTGCACGCCGGCGTGTCGCCGGCGGCCTCGGCGCCCGCCGACCTCCTCTACATGGTGCCGCCGGTGCTGGTCGCCGGCGCGCTCGGCGGGCTCGGGCCGGGGCTGGTCGCCACCGCCATGGCGCTCCTGCTGCACGCGGCCGAGCTTCGCACCGGCACCGCCAACGACGGCACCCTCGCCGGCGTCGCGGTGTTCGCGCTGATCGGCTGCGGCATGGCCGGCTTCGGCCAGTGGCTGCGCGTCACCCGCGACGAGGCCGCCGCCCGCACCCGCAGCGTCACCGCCCGCGAGGCGCATCTGCGCTCGGTGCTCGGCAGCGTGCCGGACGCGGTGATCATCATCGACGAGCACGGCGTGGTGCAGGAGTTCAGCGCGGCGGCCGAGCGGCTGTTCGGCTATCCGGCATCGGAGGTGATCGGCCACAATGTCCGCATGCTGATGCCGGCGCCCTACAGCGATGCCCACGACCGCCACATCGGCCGCTACCTCGCCACCGGCGAGCGCCACATCATCGGCATCGGCCGGGTCGCGGTCGGCGAGCGCAAGGACGGCTCGACCTTCCCGATCGCGCTGACCGTCGCCGAGATGCGCTCGGAGGGGCGGCGCTTCTTCACCGGCTTCGTGCGCGACCTCACCGAGCGGCAGGAGACCGAGGCGCGCCTGCAGCAGCTGCAGTCCGAGCTGGTGCACGTCTCCCGCCTCACCGCGATGGGCGAGATGGCCTCCGCCCTCGCCCACGAGCTCAACCAGCCGCTCTCGGCGATCGCCAACTATCTCGCCGGCTGCCGCCGCCTGCTCGCCAAGGACGCCGCCGCCATGGACCGGGTGCCGCCGGAGACCGACGAGCGGCTCGACATGGTGCGCGAGGCGGTCGACGCCTCGGTCGAGCAGTCGCTGCGGGCGGGCCAGAT
This sequence comes from Rhodovulum sp. PH10, assembly GCF_000293785.1. Lineage (GTDB taxonomy): Bacteria > Pseudomonadota > Alphaproteobacteria > Rhizobiales > Xanthobacteraceae > Rhodoplanes. Next base: position 72,028 of record NZ_AKZI01000007.1, read on the forward strand.
CATCCGCCGGCTGCGCGACTTCGTCGCCAATCGCGAGCCCGAGAAGCGGATCGAGAACTTGAAGACGCTGATCGAGGAGACGAGCGCCCTCGCCCTGGTCGGCGCCAAGGAGAGCGGCGTGCGGGTGCGGCTCGCACTCGACCCGGCGATCGACCGGGTGTTCGTCGACAAGGTGCAGATCCAGCAGGTGCTGCTCAACCTGATGCGCAACGCCATCGAGGCGATGGAGGAGGTGCCGCGCGGCACGCTCACCGTCGCCACGGTCGCCGGGCCGAACGGCAGCGTGCAGGTCGAGGTGGCCGACACCGGGCCCGGCATCGCGCCCGAGATGGCCGGCCAGCTGTTTCGCCCGTTCGCCACCACCAAGGCGTACGGGATGGGCATCGGCCTGTCGATCTCGCGCACCATCATCGAGGGTCACGACGGGAAGATCTGGGCCGAGCCGAACCCTGGCGGCGGTGCCGTCTTCCGGTTTACACTGCCCGCCGTGAGCAACGAGGACGATCTCGGCGATGTCGGCTGAGCCGGTGGTGCACGTCATCGACGACGACGAGTCGGTTCGCCGCTCGCTCGATTTCCTCCTGCGCGCCGCCGGCATGACGACGCGAAGCTGGGAGAGCGCCGTCGCCTTCCTCGCCGCGCTGCCCGAGGTCGCCGGCGGCTGCGTCGTCACCGACGTGAAGATGCCGGAGGTGAGCGGCGTCGACCTGTTGCGGCGGCTGAAGGCGATGGATCTGCGCATTCCGGTGGTGGTCATCACCGGGCACGCCGACGTGCCGATGGCGGTCGAGGCGATGAAGAGCGGCGCGGTCGACTTTCTGGAAAAACCGTTCGACGACGAGGTGCTGCTCGCCTCGGTGCGCAGCGCGCTCGCCACCGCCGAGAGCCGGGCCGAGCGCGAGAGCGAAAAGCTCGCGCTGCGCGAGCGGATCGCCAGCCTGTCGGGCCGGGAGCACGAGGTGTTGGAGGGGCTGGTCGCCGGCAAGCCGAACAAGGTGATCGCCTACGACCTCGGCATCAGCCCGCGCACGGTCGAGATCTACCGCGCCAACGTGATGACCAAGATGCACGCCGTCAGCCTCTCGGAGCTGGTGCGCATGACGCTGATCGCCGGCGTCGACCCGGCCGACACGCCAAAGCCGCGCTCCGAGCCGCGCGCCGAGCGCGGCGGCTGATTCTTTCAGCGCCTCGTTCACGGGTCTACGCCCCACACGCAGCCACCGTTTCCCTGCACCGTCTCCCCCGCCCCGGCCGCATGAACCGCGGCACCGTCGCACGGCTCCAATCGGGGCATGCGACACCGGTCGCGGCCCCGGCGCTTGCCGTCCGGCATCGGCGTCGCCACACTCGGGCCGGGCTCGGAAGCACGGGAGCGCTTTTTGATGATCTTCGGCGGACTGGACGTCTTCATCGTCGTCGTGGTGCTGCTCGCCATCCTGACGATCTTTCTCGGGGTGAAGACCGTGCCGCAGGGTTTCGCCTGGACGGTCGAGCGGTTCGGGCGCTACACGCGCCTGCTCACGCCGGGGCTCAACCTGATCGTCCCGTTCGTCGATCGGATCGGGCGCAAGATCAACGTGATGGAGCAGGTGCTCGACGTCCCGCAGCAGGACGTGATCACCAAGGACAACGCCACCGTCACGGTCGACGGGGTCGCCTTCTATCAGGTGTTCGACGCGGTCCGGGCGAGCTACGAGGTGGCCGAGCTCGACCTCGCGATCGTCAAGCTGACCATGACCAACATCCGCTCGGTGATGGGCGCGATGGATCTCGACCAGGTGCTGTCGCATCGCGACGAGATCAACACCCGCCTGCTGCGGGTGGTCGACGCCGCGGTGTCGGCCTGGGGCATCAAGGTCAACCGCATCGAGATCAAGGACATCTTCCCGCCCGCCGATCTCGTCAACGCGATGGGCCGGCAGATGAAGGCCGAGCGCGAGAAGCGCGCCGACATCCTCACCGCCGAGGGCCAGCGCCAGTCGGAGATTCTCCGCGCGGAAGGCGCCAAGCAGGCGCAGATCCTGGAGGCAGAGGGCCGCCGCGAGGCCGCCTTCCGCGACGCCGAGGCGCGCGAGCGGCTCGCGCAGGCCGAGGCCAAGGCGACCGAGATGGTGAGCGAGGCGGTCGCCCGCGGCGACATGGCGGCGCTCAACTACTTCATCGCGGAAAAGTACCTGAAGGCGTTCGCCGAGCTCGCCCGCGCGCCGAACCAGAAGGTGGTGATGCTGCCGATCGAGACCACCAACGTGCTCGGCTCGCTCGCCGGCATCGCCGAGATCGCCAAATCGACCTTTTCCGACAAGTCGACCTTTGCCGACCACCCGCCGGGCGGCGGCGGGCGCGGTGGCCCCGGCGGAGGCGGTCCTGCCGGCGGCACGCCGCGGCCGCAAACCCGGCCGACCACGCCGCTCACCGGCCCGGCCGGCACCGGCATGTCCGGCTCCTCCGGGGCATCGAGCGGCCCGAGTGGTGCGGGCGGGACGAATGCCCCGCAAACCCCGTTCTCGTCGCCGTTCCAGACCAACCGGTGAGCCATGTCGATCCTGTCCGGCTTCGTCTCGCTCGGGCCGTGGGGGTGGCTCACCGCGGCGGCGGTGCTGCTGATCGCCGAGATCGTGGTGCCGGGGATCTTTCTCCTGTGGCTCGGCATCGCCGCGCTGCTGGTCGGGCTGATCTCGTTTCTGGTGGACTGGGGCTGGCAGCTCCAGCTGATCGCCTTCGCCGTGTTCTCGGTGGTGGCGATCCCGTTGTGGCGCCGATTGGCGCGCGAGACGCCGACCGATCGGCCGTTTCTCAACCGCCGGCTCGAGGCGCTGGTCGGCCGGGTTTTCACGCTGGAGAAGCCGATCGTCGACGGCGCCGGCACCATCACGGTGGACGACACCGTGTGGCGGGTCACCGGGCCGGACGCGCCGGCCGGCAGCCGCGTCACGGTCGCCGCGGTCGACGGCGTGACGATCCGGGTCGAGCGGGCCGAGCGGCCCGAGGGCTGACGAAAGGCGCGGCTCTCACGCCGCCCGCACGCTGGCGAGAAACGTCTCCACCTCGTGGCGCAGCCGCTCGCTCTCGCCGGCGAGCGTTTCGGCGGCATCCGCCACCGCCTGCGAGCCGGCGCCGGTCTCCTCCGCGCTCCGGCTCACCGCGGCGATGCTGGACGACACCTCCTCCGAGCCCGCCGCGGCGCTGCGGACGCTTCGCGAGATCTCCGCGGTCGCCGCGCCCTGCCGCTCGACCGCCGCGGCGATCGCCGCCGCGGTCTCGGCGATCTCGCCGATGGTGCCGGAGATCTCGCCGATCGCCGCGACCGAGTCGTGGGTCGCCTGCTGCATGCCGGAAATCTGCGTCGCGATCTCGCCGGTCGCCTTTGCGGTCTGGCCGGCGAGCGCCTTGACCTCGCTCGCCACCACCGCGAACCCCTTGCCGGCGGCGCCGGCCCTGGCCGCCTCGATGGTCGCGTTGAGAGCCAACAAGTTGGTCTGCTCGGCGATCGCGGTGATCAGCTTGACGACGTCGCCGATTCGCGCGGCCGCCTGCGACAGCGCGCCGACCCGCGCGTCGGTCGCCTCGACCTGCTTCACCGCCCGGTCGGCGATCCGGTGCGAGGCCTGCACCTGCCGGCCGATCTCGTCGATCGAGGACGCCATCTCGTCGGTCGCGCCGGCGACCGCCCCGACATTCGCCGAGGTCTCGCCGGAGGCGACGGCGACCGACTGCGACATCGCCCGCGTCCGCTCGGCGGTCTCGGTGAGCCGGCCGGCGGTCGCCTCGAGCTCGGTCGCGGTGCCGCCGATCCGCACCAAGACCTCGACCACCGCCGCCTCGAGCCGATCGGCCAGCGCCAGGGTGGCGGCCTTGCGCTCGGCCGCCGCCGCCCGCTCCGCCTCCTCCCGCTCGCGGGCCTCCCGCCGCTCCCGCGCGGCGACGTGCTCGCGCATCGCCGCGGTCGCCCGTGCGATCCGCCCGACCTCGTCGAAGCGCGCGGCGCCCGGGACCGCGATGTCGAGCTCGCCCTCGGCCATCCGCCCGAGCGCCCCGGCGAGACGGCGCAGCGGCCGGGCGACGATCAGCCAGGACACCAGCGCCGCCAGCAGCACCGCGCCCATCGTGCCGAGCCCGAGCACCAGCCACGCGTCGCGCAGCGCCTTCGCCTGCTGGGTCTCGGCGGAGGCGAGCAGCGTCTTGGTCTCGCCGCCGAGAATGTTGATCAGCCGGTACATTTTTGCGGTGGTCGCGTCGAACGCGGCGTCGAACCGCAGATCGAGGATGGTCTCGGCCTCGCCGCGCTTGCCCGCCAGCACCGCCTTGCGGACGCCGGTCGCGAGCCCGCGCAGATCGTCGAGCGCCGTGACGATCGCCTCGACCTCCTCGCCGAGATCGGGGAAGGCGGCGACCACGTTGGCGAGCGAGTTCTTGGCCGCGGCGTATTGCGTGTCGATGTCGCTGCCGGCCTCGCGGGCGACGTCGCGATCGACCGCGGCGACCGTCTTGTAGGTCGCGAGCCCCATGGCGGCCATCGCGCTCTTCGCCTCGCCGAGCGCGACACGGGCCGGCGACACGCTGAGCGCCACCGTGCGGTTCACCTCGGCGAGCGCATCGACGCTGCGCAGGCAGAACCAGTTCGCCAGCATCGACAGGCCGGCGAGCACGACGATCAGCGCGACCGATTTGAGAACGATGCCGGGATGCAGAAGCGCACGGGCGGCGGCGAGCGGCAGGTCGCGCCAGCGGCGGCGGGGACCGGCCGACGCCCGGCGGCGGCCGATCGTAAGACGCGGGAGAACCATCGAAACCTTCGCAAACGAACAGGTGACGACGGAACACCTAGCCGGGGCGTCTTAACCGCACATGACGGCGCGCGGACGTGGTGAACACACCGTGCGACCGACCGCGCGGGGCGGTGTCACGCCGCCCGCACGCTCGCCAGGAATTTCTGCACCTCGAGCCGCAGATGATTGCTCTCGCCGGCGAGCTGGGAGGCGGCGGTGAGCACCTCGTCGGACGCCGCACCGGTCTCCTGCGCGCCGCGGCTCACCTCGCCGATGCTGGCCGAGACCTCGGTGGTGCCGGCGGCGGCGCGCTGGATGTTGCGCGAGATCTCGCCGGTCGCGGCGCCCTGCTGCTCGACCGCCGCGGCGATCGCCGAGGCGATCTCGGCGATCTTGCCGATGGTGCCGGAGATCTCGGCGATCGCCGCGACCGAGTCCTGGGTCGCCGACTGCATGCCGGCGATCTGGGCGGAGATGTCGCCGGTCGCCTTCGCCGTCTGGGCGGCGAGCGCCTTCACCTCCTGCGCCACCACGGCGAAGCCCTTGCCGGCCTCGCCGGCCCGCGCCGCCTCGATCGTGGCGTTCAGGGCCAACAAGTTGGTCTGCTCGGCGATCGCCGTGATCAGCTCGAGAACGTCGCCGATCCGCGCCGCCGCCTTCGACAGCTCGCCGACCCGCGCATCGGTGCGGCCGGCCTGCCGCACCGCCTCGTCGGCGATCCGGCTCGACGCCTGCACCTGGCGGCTGATCTCGCCGACCGAGGAGGCCATCTCGTTGGTCGCGGCCGCGACCGCCTGGACGTTGGTCGAAGCCTCCTCGGAGGCCGCGCTCACCGCGCCGGACATCGACTGGGTGGTCGATGCGGTCTGGCTCAAGGTGGTCGCGGTCGCCTCGAGCTCGGTCGCCGCCGACGACACCGAGCCGATGATGCCGCCGACCGCCGCCTCGAAGGAATCGGCGAGCCGGTACATGTCGGCCTTGCGCTGCGCCGCCGCCGCCTTCTCCTGCTCGGCCTGCGCCGCCGCCTCGCGGCGCGACTTCTCCACCGCCTGGACCTTGAAGGCTTCGACTGCGCGGGCGATGTCGCCCACCTCGTCGGCCCGCGAAAGCCCCGGCAGCACCACCTCGAAATCGCCGGAGGCGAGCTTCTGCATGCCGCCGGTGAGCGCGACCATCGGCCGCGACACCGCCCGCCCGATCAGGAAGGCGAGCGCGCCGACGCCGAGCGTCACCAGCACGATCGCGAGCTGCAGCATGAACTGGGTCGAGGCCTGGGTCGCGGTTTCCGCCTCGTCGCTTCGGCGGCGCGCCGCATCGACCGCCTTGTGAATCGCGTCGAACCGCGGCTCGATCGCGGCGAAGGTCTCGGACACCGCCTTCTGGTCGGCCGCGACCCGCTCGGCCGCCGCCATCCACGCGAAGAAGTTGGTCTCGTAGGCGGCGAGCTTGGCGGCGATGTCGTCCTTGGCGGCATCGCCGAGATCGGCGGCGGCGAGCGCGCTGCGGAACTCGGCGAGCCGCTTCTTCATCTCCTCGCCGTAGCGCGGACTGCCGCGCAGCATGAAGTCCTTCTCGTGCCGCCGCATCATCAGCATGGTGATGGCGAGGCCGGGCTGGTCGACCGATTTCAGCGTGCTCTCGATCGAATGGACGGCGTTGCGCAACACGCCCTCGAGGCCGGCGTTCTCGTCGAGGCCGAGGGTGGTGCGGTCGCGCACCAGCGTGTCGAACCGCTGCTTGTAGTCCTCGAAGTTCCTGCGCACCGCGGCGACGTCCGACGCGAACGAGCCGCCGACCGTGGCGGCGGCCGGCTCGAGCGCCTTCAGCGCGTCGGCCGTCTCGGCCGTCAGCGCGTCGTGCCGCTTCACCAGCGCCGGGTCCTTGCGCAGCAGAAAATCCTTCTCGGTGCGGCGCAGCTCGAGCATCCCGATCAGCGCCGCGTCGGACCGGCGCTCCACCGCGCGCGCCTGCTCGGCGGTGAGACGGTAGCGCGACTGCTCGGCATCCCCGTAGAGATACAGCGCACCGACCACGAACAGCCCACCGATGCCGAGCGCACCGAGCCCGGCGATCTTGTGGGTCAAACGCATCCGAAAAGCCATCGAGAGAACTCCGTGGGCCCCGCGCCGGTCGACGCGGGTGCCGAATCTCCAGGGACGGGGGTGGGCCGCGATCGCGGCGGAACGCTGCGCCGGCGAGGGCAAGTCCGGTCCGGCGTCGTGACAATCCGTGAACGCAACCCACCCGTTCCGCCGTCTCGATCCTCGTGGTTTCGTCTGAAGAGAGATTTAATTGTCACGGATCGCAGGATACGTCCTATTGCGGAGCGGGGCCGCCCCCGCGCCGCCGCGGTCATGCCGCGGCACGCGAGGCCCGCACGGCGGCCGGCGTCTTGACGAGACGGTCGGCACGGCGCTCGGGGCCGGCATAGTTCGGGTCGTCCGCCTCGCGGCGATCCATCGGGCCGGTGCGCACGTTCATCAGGAAGCGTGCGACCTCGTCCTTCAGCTTGTTTCCCTCGACCGCCAGCATGCCCGCCGACGAGCGCACCTGCTCGGAGGCGGCCTCGGTGGCGTTGGCGCCGCGGCTCACCTCGCCGATGCTCTCCGCCACGCGCGCCGTGCCCTGCGAGGCGTGCTGGATGTTGCGGGCCACCTCGGAGGTCGCTGCGCCCTGCTGCTCCACCGCCGCGGCGATCGCCGCGGCGATCTCCGAGATGCGGCCGATCGTGCCGCCGATCTCCTTGATCGCGCCGACCGAGTCCTGGGTCGCCGCCTGCATGCCGGAAATCTGGGTCGCGATCTCACCCGTCGCTTTCGCGGTCTGGGCGGCGAGCGCCTTGACCTCCTGCGCCACCACCGCGAACCCCTTGCCGGCCTCGCCGGCCCTGGCCGCTTCGATCGTGGCGTTCAGGGCCAACAAGTTGGTCTGCTCGGCGATCGCGGTGATCAGCTGCACCACGTCGCCGATCCGCGACGCGGCCTGCGACAGCTCGGCGATCCGCCCGTCGGTGCGCTCGGCCTGCTTGACCGCCTCGCCGGCGATCCGGGTCGATTCCTGCACCTGCCGGCTGATCTCGTTGACCGAGGAGGTCATCTCGTTGGTGGCGGAGGCGACGTTCTGCACGTTGGTCGAGGCCTCCTCGGAGGCTTCCGCGACGGTCGAGGAGAGCCTCTGCGTGCCCTCGGCCGTCTTGGTGAGCGAGCCCGCCGCGCTCTCCAGCTCGGTCGCCGCCGCCGACACCGTCTCGATGATCTCGCCGACCGCCGCCTCGAAGGAGTCGGCGATGCGGTGCACGGCCGCCTGCCGCTCCTTGGCGGCGCGCTCGTCGGCGGCGCGCTGGTCGGCCTCCATCGCGGCGAGGCGCATCAGATTGTCCTTGAAGGTCTGCGCCGCGCGGGCGTTGTCGCCGACCTCGTCGCGCCGCGTGACATAGGGGATGTGGACCTCCTTGTCGCCGCCGGCGATCTTCACCAGGACCTCGCCGATCCGCACGATCGGTCGCGAGATCGAGCGGCCGATCAGCCACGACAGGAGGACGCCCGCCAGCACGCAGGCGATGCCGGCGATGCCGACGAACGACATGGTCCCGGAGATCGTGTCGGAGGTCGCGTCCTGGATGACGCCCTGCTCGGCGGCGGCGGCGTCGCGGATCTCGGTGGTGTCCTTGGCGATCGCCTCGGCGCGGCGCGGCATCTCCACGTCGACCTGCGTTCCGATCCGGTCGTCGAGCGCCATGTACTTCTTGAACCCGTCGAAATACGCCGCCGCATCCTTGCGGATGTCGTCGACGATGCGGACGATCTGCGGATCGGTGTCGCGACCGAGCGCGGTGAGCGCGGCCTGCAGGTTGGCATAGTCCTGGTCGGCGCGCTTCTCGGCCTCGGTCTCGATCCGGCCGAACGCCTTGCTGACGTTCAGGCGAATCAGCAGGAAGCTGCGCATCACCTTTCCGGCGAGCGCGCTCGCACCGGACTCGGAGGGACGCGCATCGGCGAGCTCCAGCAGCGTGCCGAGCTGCTTCGTCACCCGGCCGCCGACCGGCCCGAGCACCGTGCGGCGGATCTCGGACTGCTCGTGCTTGAGCGGCACGATGCTCTCGAAGCTGGCGGAATACTCGTCGTAGGCGCCGGCGATCCGCTGGAGGGTGGCCACGCGCGCGGGCGTCTCGAGCGCGGAGATCACCTCGCCGATGGTCTTCCGCAGCTGCCGCTGACGCTCCACCACCGGGTCGGAGTCCTGCTCGACGGTCGCCAGCGTGTACTCGTTGGTCATCCGCCGGACGTCGGCGAAGCCGCGATCGACCTTGCGCACCAGCGTGGCCTCGTCGACGCTCTGCACGAAGTGGGAGAAGCCGTCGTCGATCGTCCCCAGGCTGTGGTAGGACGCCGCGGCGATCGCCGCCATGATCACCAACACGCAGGCGAAGCCGAGCATGATTTTCGTGCCGATCGCCCGATCGGCATAAATCGCCCGCAACCCCCGCGGATCCACGACGCCCGCCCCATGCACCGACCCGTTCATGCGATTTCTCCCGCAGCAGTGACGGCCCGACCGGCGCCGCGGAGGCATGCGGGAACGCTCCGGCTCCCGCGTCGGGCGGGAGTCGCCGAGCCGTTCGTCCGAATGCACGCGATGCCGATCGCAACCGGATCGTGCATTCCATTCAGCGGCAATACGCCTAAATGGAAGTTAAACGGGCCTTCGGTGAGGACGATTACGTAGGTTTTTCCGGTACTTAAAAACCTCCGTAGAATCATGGAAACCTATTGAGCCCCGCTTCTTTCACCGAGCGAAAATTCGGTCGACAAAGCTCCCGCCGGGTGCCGGCGGCAACCGCGAATCGGCGTCGAAGGCGCGCACGAAAAAGCGGGCCGCGCTCGCGCGCGACCCGCGTCTGTCTCGCCTCGAGCGGCGCCGATGTTTCGGGACGCCGAAATCAGGCGGCGCGGACGCTGTCCAGGAAGCGGGCGACCTCGAGCTTCAGGCGGTTGCTCTCGCCCGAAAGCGCCTGCGCCGACGACAGCACCTGCGCCGAGGCCGAGCCGGTCTCGCCGGTGCCGCGCTCGACCTCGGCGATGGTGCGCGCGACCTCGCTGGTGCCGTTGGCTGCCTGCTGGACGTTGCGGGCGATCTCGTGGGTCGCCGCCCCCTGCTGCTCGATCGCCGCGGCGATCGACGAGGAGATCTCGGAGATGCGGCCGATGGTGCCGCCGATCTCCTTGATCGCCGCGACCGACTCGCCGGTGGCCGCCTGCATGCCGGTGATCTGGGTCGCGATGTCGCCGGTCGCCTTCGCCGTCTGGGCGGCGAGCTGCTTCACCTCCTGCGCCACCACGGCAAAACCCTTGCCGGCCTCGCCGGCCCTGGCCGCCTCGATGGTCGCGTTCAAGGCGAGCAAGTTGGTCTGGCCGGCGATCGCGGTGATCAGCTCGACCACGTCGCCGATCCGGGCGGCCGCCTGCGACAGCGCGACGATGCGGCCGTCGGTCTTCTCCGCCTGGGCGACCGCCTCGCCGGCGATGCGGGTCGACTCGTTCACCTGGCGCGAGATCTCGGCGATCGAGGAGGTCATCTCGTCGGTCGCCGAGGCGACCCCCTGAACGTTGCTCGAGGCCTGGCTGGAGGCGGCGGCGACCTCGGTCGACAGCATGCGGGTGGTCTCGGCGGTGCCGGTGAGGGTGCCGGCGGCGGCCTCGAGTTCGGTCGCGGCGGACGACACCGTCTCGACGATGTGGCCGACCGCCCGCTCGAAATCGTCGGCGAGCTTGCGCATCGCCGCGCGCCGCTCCTCGGCGGAGCTCGCCTCGGTGGCGACGCGCTCGGCCTCGGCCGCCTGGATGTGCACCAGGTTCTCGCGGAAGGCCTCGGCGGCGCGGGCGTTGTCGCCGACCTCGTCGCGCCGCGCGACATAGGGGATGTCGACCGCCTGGTTGCCGCGCGACAGCTCGCGCAGCACGCCGGTGATGCGACGGATCGGCTTGGCGATGCCGCGCCCGACCAGGAAGGCGAGCAGCCCGCCGAGCAGCACGGTCGCGAGGCCCATCGCCTGCTGCATGGTGATGGCGGTCGTCACGGTGGCGGCGGTGGTGGCGTTGGCGGCGGTGAACTCCGCATTCAGCTCGCGCTGCAGGCTCGCCACCATCGCCTGCAGCCTGACGATCAGCGGCACCATCTCGTAGTCGAACATCGCGTTGCGCCGGTCGGTGCCGGCGACCACGCGCTCGAAGCTCTCGGCATAGGCGGAGAGCGCCTCCTCGATCGGCGCGATCGCGGTCAAGACGTCGACCGGCAGGTCGCCCTGCTGGATCGCGGTGAGCGCGGCGCGCGCGCCGGCGAGGCTCTTGCGGAATTTCGCCGCACCGTTGGCGTCGCGGTTGGCGATGGTGCGCCAGTTGTCGACCCTGACGGTCTGCATGTGCTTCTCGAGCCCGGCGAGCGCGAGCGCCAGCGACTGGCTGTCGCTGCCGCGCGCCGCCGCGATCATCCGCGAGGTGGCGGCCACCAGGGCGTCGCCGCCACCGGTGAGCGCCATGCGCTCGCCGGCGATCTCCTGGCCTTGCGCGACCAGCGCCTCGCGGTGCTTCTGAAACTCGCCGATGCCCGCCTCGATCTCGCGCAGCACCGCGCGACGCTCGTCGGACAGCGACGCCTTCACCGCCGTCTCGATCAGCCCGACCGAGCGCTGGGCGGCCTCGGTGCCCTGCTGGATCGCCATGTCGGAGTTGTCGGCCCGCACCTGCAGGGCGGCGCGCCGCATCACCTCGAGCTCGTGCTCGAGGCCGAGCATGCGGATGGTCGCGTCCGACAGGACGCCCATCGCATCGGAGGCCCCCTCGATTCGCAGCAGGGCGTAGCTGGTGTAGCCGGCGAGCGCGACGGCGAACGCGAGCGGGATCGCGAAGCCGGCATAAATCCGGCCCGCGAGACGAAGCGATGGCAAACGCATTGGGAAACTTCCGGGATTGTCGAACGACGGTCCCAGTACGGCGGCGCACTTAAGAGGGCGTGAACGAATTCCCCGGCCTTTGCCTCGCAACCCGCCCATGCGCGCCGGACGCGGGCACCGGCGGGCGCTGGCGCATCGTGAAAAATTTTTCCCCGCTCAGGCGGCCCGGACGGTGCCGAGGAAGTCGGCGACCTTCTCCTTCAGTCGCGTGCTCTCGCCGGCGAGCGCGCGCGCCGAGGCGAGCACCCGGGCGGAGGCCGAGCCGGTGTCGCCGGCGCCGCGGCTCACCTCGCCGATGGTCGTCGCGACCTGGGCGGTGCCGCGCGCGGCCTGCTCGACGTTGCGGGCGATCTCGGAGGTCGCCGCCCCCTGCTGCTCGATCGCCGCGGCGATCGAGGCGGAGATGTCCGACAGGCGACCGATGGTGCCGCCGATCTCCTTGATGGCCGCGACCGAGTCGTGGGTGGCGGACTGCATGCCGGTGATCTGGGCGGCGATCTCGCCGGTCGCCTTGGAGGTCTGGGTGGCGAGCGCCTTGACCTCGCTCGCGACCACCGCGAAGCCCTTGCCGGCCTCGCCGGCCCGCGCCGCCTCGATGGTCGCGTTGAGGGCCAGCAAGTTGGTCTGCTCGGCGATCGCGGTGATCAGCTGGACGACGTCGCCGATCCGGGCGGCCGCCTGCGACAGCTCGGTCACCCGCCCGTCGGTCCGCTCGGCCTGGGCGACCGCCTCCCGGGCGATCCGGCTCGAGTCGTGCACCTGGCGGCTGATCTCCTGCACCGAGGCGGTCATCTCGTTGCTGGCGGAGGCGACGCTCTGCACGTTGCCGGAGGCCTGCTCGGAAGCGGCGGCGACCTCGGTCGAAAGCTGCTGGGTGGTGTCGGCGGTGTGCGACAGCGTGCCGGCCGCGGCCTCGAGCTCGGCCGATGCCGCCGACACCGTCTCGACGATCTCGCCGACCGCCGCCTCGAACTCGCCGGCGAGGGCGTGCATCGCCTGCTTGCGCTCGGCCGCCGCCTTCTCCTCCAGCGCCGCCTGCTCGGCCTTCATCGCCTCGATGCGCAACAGGTTGTCCTTGAAGGTCTGCGCCGCGCGGGCATTGTCGCCGACCTCGTCGCGGCGCTCGACATAGGGCACCACCACGCCGGTGTCGCCGGCGGCGAGATCGACCAGCACGGCGGTGATGCGGCGGATCGGGCGGGCGATCGAGCGGCCGATCAGGACGGCGAGCAGCCCGCCGAGCAGCAGCGCCACGGCGACCAGAACCTGCTGCACCCGGGTGGTGGTGGCGACGGTGACGTCCGAGGCCTGCTGGGCGGCGATGCGGTCGCGGTTGAGCGAGCCTTGAGCGTCGGCGACCGCCTCCTGGATGGCGACGATCTCCGGCACCATCTCCTCGAAATAGAGCTGGTCGCTCTTGGTGAAGGTGCCGGCGACGTGCTCGAAGCCGGCGGCGAAGGCGGCCAGCGTGGCGTTGACCGAGGTGAGCGCGGCCATCGTCGCGGGCGGGATGTCGGCCTGCTCGAGCATGGCGCTCGCCTCGTAGGCCGCCTGGATGCCGTGATGGAACGCATCCGCCGCCTCGGGCACGCGGGTGGCGACGAACCACCAGATGTCGCGCCGCACCCGGTGCAGGTTCTTCTCGAGCTCGGCGACCGCAAGCGCGACCTCCGGATCGGCGCGGGTGGCCTTGGCCATCGTGGCGAACGCCGCGTCGAGCGCGGCGCCACCGGCGTCGAGCTTCTTGCGCTCGGCCAGCAGATCCTTGCCGAGCACGGTCAGCTCCTGCCACTTCTCGGCGAACGAATCGAGCGCGACGGCGGACGCCTCGTAGATCTCGCGCCGCTCGACCGAGGTGGACACCGTCACCGCCTCCCGCACCAGCTTGGACACGCGGGCGAGCAGCGCGTTGGCATCGGTCTCGGCCTCGGTGGAATCGTCGAACTTGTAGCGCAGCGTGGCGCGGCGCAGCGCCTCCAGGTCCTTGCCGATGTGCAGCGTGCGGATGTCGCTCTCCGACAGCGCGCTCATCGTGTCGACGCTCGACTTGACGGTGACGAGGCCCCAAGTGCCGAACGCCGCGAGACCGACGGCGAACAGCAGCAGCACCCCGAAGCCGGAATAGATTCGAGTCGACAAGCGGAACTGTGGACGGCGCATGATGATCGATTCCCGGTTTGCTGCAGTTCTACCCGGTGGGGACTTAACAAGATCGCAACCGGCGGCACCGCCGTACCGAATCAGGGTGATTACCTAGCGAAATCGCACGACACGGTGAAAAGCCACGGCCGGAATCGTACGCGGCGACTTTCCCGCGCGACGGGGATTTGCGAATTGTGACGAAGATTGGCGACTCCGTACGGAATCATACTTAGAGCAACGATCGAACCCCGCATTCACCCGAAGCGACCAAGAGGGCGAGCCGCTCGGGCGGCTCGTCGGCCGAGTCGCAACCGGCGACCGATCCTTCCCTTCGTCCGGCCCGGTACGGTTGTGGCGACCGTCCCTGCTTCTGTCCGATTTACTACCGAACGGTTAGCCAGATCATGCAAAAAATGCTTCAATCTAGTGGAGTGTAGTTACGTAAGAACTTAAAGGTACTTGTCAAATCGAGCAGCGTTAGAATAATTCGAGCGGCTTGCTCGGGCACATCCCTGCCTCCCGACGAAGAAGCTGAGTTGATGATCTATAATCTCGGACCACAGAGTTCACCCCCCGCGGGCGGGAGCGTGGACCGGTCTCCACCTTCGCACGAGTGGTCCATCGCGGCTTTCGAGCGCCCGTTCGGCGACGCCGCGGTGCATGCCGTGATCCTCGACGGCAGCGGCGTCATCCTCGCCGTGAACGAAGGATGGAAGAAATTCGCCGATCGCGCGAGCCTCGACCTGCCCGACCACGGCGTCGGCCAGAACTACCTCCAGCACTGCGCCTTCGCGGACGCGCAGTCGGCTCACATCATCGGCGCCGTCACCCAGCTCCTGCGCGGGCGCGCCGACGCCGTGTCGTTCTTCTATCCGTGCCACGGACCGGACGAGCCGCGCTGGTTCCTGCTGCTCGGCTTTCCGTATCGCGTCGGCGAGGCGCGCGCGGTGCTGCTGCACGTCGAGATCACCCGCATGATGCCGGACAAGCGCGACCCGGTGATCCTCAAGGACGAGGTGGCGAGCGCGTCGGTCGATGCGCGGCTCGAGCGGGTGATGGAGAAGATCGAGCGGTCGCTGCGGGCCAACGCGGCCGCCGCCAAGCCGCCGGAGCCGGACGAGCCGCCGGTAGACGGCGCCGGTCCGGCCGGTCCCGCCGCCATGCCCGGCGAGCCGAAGGCGATCGGCCTGCCGGTCGCCCTCAGCCGGCGCCAGCGCGAGGTCCTCGAGCTGATGGCGAAAGGCTTGAGCAACATCGAGATCGGCCGCCGCCTGGCGATCTCGCCGAACACCGTGAAGATCCACGTCTCCGGCATCCTCGCCCGGCTCGGCGTGCCGAACCGCGCCCAGGCGATCCACTGGACGCTCACCCGTTTGCGCGACGAGCGCTGAGAGCCCGTTTGGGAACTCCGACGGGGCTGCGCCGGAGCCGCTTTC